>QHPM01000355.1:1163-3014 GCA_003219095.1 Verrucomicrobiota bacterium | reverse complement strand
GCGAGGTCGCGCAGGAAATCGCTGATTCGCTCCAGGCGAAACTTTCGCCGGTCGAAGCCAGCACGCTCGCCACTGTGCCAACGAAGGACCCCGCTGCCCACGACCTCTTCTTGAAAGGCGAGCACGAGGAACGCCAGGCCGAGAGTTCGCTGAAGGCGGAGTCGTACGAGCAGGCGGCTGCGTGGTACAGGCAGGCGATCGCGCGCGATCCGAATTTTGCGCTGGCCATGGCTCGTCTGGTTGAGAACCGCATGGAGCTTCATTGGTTCTTTGAGCAACTGAGCGAAGCGGAGCTGGCCCAGGTTCGGAGCATGGCCGAGCACGCTCTCGCTCTCGCGCCCAATCTCGCCGAAGTCCACGTCGCTCTGGGCGATTTTTATTACCATGGCTATCGGCAGTACGAACCGGCGCTGGCGGAGTTCGAGAGCGCGCTACAATTGCAACCGAACTCTTCCACCGCGCTGTCGTATCTGGGTTACGTTCACCGTCGGCAGGGCCAATGGGAACGTTGTCTGGACGAATTCAAAAAAGCTCTCGAACAGGATCCACGCAACGCCAAGGTCGCGGGAGATTTGCCGACCACTCAGCTCTCATTGCGAATGTGGAAAGTAGCCGCGGACGGCGCCGCGCATGCGCTCGAAATTGATCCTCATGCAACCGAAAGCATGCGTACATTGCTCGAGAGCATTCTCGCTGGAAGCGCTGATATCAACGAAGCGCAACGCGTACTGGCCACCTTTCCGACGGAGAACAAGATCTTTGAGGGCTCTAACTACGGTCATCTCCGAGATATGACCGGTGAACGCGCTTATCTTTCTGTTTGCGCGCGGGATTTCAACGCTGCAGTGAAAGTCTGCGAAGCCGCTGGCAACAGTGCGAGCGATGAACGGCGCCACTTATCCGCCAGAGTCGCGATCGGAGTCTTGGCCGGCGACCTCATCGGCGCAGGAGCTAAAGCCGAGAGGGCCAGACCAGTGCTGGAGGAAAGATTGCGCGAGCGGCCTAACGAGATTTCTTCGATGCCGCAATTGAGCTGGGTTTACCTCGCCCTTAAACGTAATAGCGACGCGCTCAAAGTCGCGCGGCAAGCTGCTAACCTTCTGCCGCCCGAGAAAGATGCCCTCGTTGGTAATGACCTTCTAACTGGTCTGGCGGAGATCGAAGCTCGCACCGGCGCGACGGCCGACGCTATCGCAATTCTTCGCCGGCAACTCTCGGTTCCTGCTGGCGGAAGCGTCTCCATCGGGCGCCTAAAAATCGATCCAATCTGGGACCCGATCCGCAACGATCCCGGCTTCCAACAACTACTCACCGGAACTGAGCATATTGGACCCTAACAAGCAGCTGAGATGAACCCGCGCAATTTCTTTGCCGAACTGAAACGACGCAACGTTTACAAGGTTGCGGTCGCCTACGCCGTTGTTTCCTGGTTGCTCATTCAGATTGCCACTCAGGTCTTTCCCTTTTTTGAAATTCCCAACTGGGCGGTGCGTTTGGTCGTGCTACTGTTGATTCTTGGTTTTCCGGTGGCGCTGATTCTGTCGTGGGCGTTTGAGATCACACCGGAAGGAATAAAACGTGAATCCGAAGTCGAAGCAGACAAGTCGATCACTCATCATACCGGCCGAAAAATTGTCGCATTAACGATCGCACTCGCGGTCATCGCCGCCGGTTTGCTCGCTTTCCAACTGCTGCGCTCGAAATCATCTGGAAAAACAACTTCCTCTCGCAACCCGCTCGAACCTACGGCGGAAATTCCGGCTAAGAGCATCGCGGTCCTGCCATTCGATAACCTCAGCGACGACAAATCCAACGCGTATTTCGCGGAAGGCATTCAGGATGAAATTCTGA
>QHPM01000355.1:0-1124 GCA_003219095.1 Verrucomicrobiota bacterium | reverse complement strand
TCGGGAAACAACACGGCGTCGCAAGTTTGCTGGAACGCAGTGTGCAAAAAAACGCCAATGCCGTGCACGTCGATGCACAGCTGATCCACGGCGCGACCGATGAACATCTCTGGGCTGAAAGTTACAACCGCAAGCTGGATGATGTTTTTGGCGTTGAAGGCGAAGTAGCGAGCGCCATCGCCGACCAGCTCAACGCCAAACTTTCGGGCACCGAGCAGAAGGCCGTAACCGATAAACCGACGCAAAACGCCGCGGCGTACGACGCGTATCTGCGCGGGCTGGCGATCGAGCACACCCAATACAGTTACGAATCCTATCAGCAGGCCGCGCGCGACTATGTTGAAGCGGACCAGCTTGATCCAAAATTCGCTTTCGCCTGGGCGCGACTCGCCGTCCTTCGCAGCTTTCTTTACTTCAACGCGGTTGATCCAAACGCGAACACTGCTGGGGCGGTGAAGGAAGCGGCTGATCGCGCCATTGCGCTGGCACCTGAAGCTGGGGAATCGTGGATCGCGCAAGGTGCATACCGTTACCGGGTTTTACGCGACTTCGCGGGCGCAGTTACCGCTTACAAGCAGGCGCAAATACGATTGCCGAATAATTCTTACCTGTTGCAAAATCTGGCATTCGTCCAACGCCGCCTTGGTCTTTGGCAGGAAGCCGAGGCGACGTTTAAGAAAGCGCTCGAACTCGATCCGCGGGACTTCCAACTGCTAGGCAGTCTCGGCGGGGAATTTTACGCTTATTTGCGGCGTTTTGACGACGCGCGGGCCGCCATGGATCGAGCGCTTCAGATCTCACCGGATTCGGCCTCGGTGCGCGCAAGCAAAGCGGTGACTTTTCAAAATGAAGGCCGGCTGAATGAAGCCGCCCAGGAACTCGCTCGGATTCCGGCAGACGCGACGGACGATTTTGTCGTCGCTCCTCGCATCAGCCAGGCAATCTACGAACGTCACTTCGATACCGCGATTAGCGTGATCGAGCGAAAGTTAAGCTCAATTCCAGTGGGACAGCCGCTCGATGCTATTACTGAGCTCGCGCTGGTCCAGCTTGGCTTTTGTCAGCAGTGGATAGGCCGCAATGAGGATGCGCGTCGAAGTTTCTCCCGCGCGATCGAAGCGATT
>QHPM01000352.1 GCA_003219095.1 Verrucomicrobiota bacterium | reverse complement strand
CGTGCTGGCGAAGTGCATTTGAGCGCGCAGCAAATCGCGAGAATTTGCGATCGTCATCGCGGGGTAGGGGCGGATGGGATTTTGTTGGTCGAACCCGCGACCAACCGCGCCGATTTCCGGATGCGCTACTACAACAGCGACGGCGGCGAAGCGGAAATGTGCGGCAATGGCGCGCGTTGTTTTGCCCGTTTCGTAGAAAAGGTCGCTAATGCGGGCGAAAAGGTTTCGTTTGAGACGCTCGCTGGGGTCATTGCTGCACAACTTCATGGCGAGATCGTGACTTTGCATATGAGCGAGCCGACCGATTTGCGGCTAAATGTGACGCTGGCGGTCGGCTGCGAAAACAAAAACATTCACTTCGTTAACACCGGAGTTCCGCATGTTGTTATTCCAGTCGCGAATATCGAAGAGATTGAGCTGCTGCACGAGGGTGCTGCTGTCCGGCGACACGAAATGTTTTCGCCTAAAGGCGCCAACGTAAACTTTCTGGAGCGGCGCGGCGGAAACAAAATCGCAATCCGCACTTATGAGCGTGGAGTTGAGGGCGAAACCTTGGCCTGTGGAACTGGCGTGGTGGCGAGCGCGCTCATTTTTGCGGCCACGGAAAAGATCGATGGGCCTATTGGCGTGCTGGTGCGTGGCGGGAGCGAATTAAGTGTTGGTTTTCGGCGCGACGGAGAGCGATTCAGCGATGTCACCCTCACCGGACCGGCCGAGTTTGTCTTCGAGGGCACGATTGAAATCTAAGAATGGAGTGCTGGAGTATTGAATTCGTTCCGCGCAACATGATTTCATCACTCCACTGCTCCATTACTCCATAGATTCTGTATGTTTCGCGGCACTTTCACCGCTCTGGTCACGCCCTTTCGCGAAGGCGAGATTGATTTCACCGCGCTGCAGAATCTAATCGAATCGCAGATCGCGGCTGGCATCGATGGAATTATTGCGGTTGGTACTACAGGCGAATCGCCCACGCTCACCCACGACGAACGCAAAGAGGTGATTCAGTTCGCCATTCAAACTGCGAACAGACGTTGCCTAGTTCTTGCCGGTACCGGCTCCTATTCCACACGCGAAGCAGTTGCGGCTACCGAACAGGCAGAAAGGCTCGGCGTTGATGGTGCACTCTTGGTTGCGCCCTACTATAACAAGCCGAGTCAGGAAGGATTGTTTCGTCACTTTTCCACGATTGCGAAATCCACCCCGCTCCGTCTGATGCTCTATAATATTCCGGGACGCTGTGGTGTTGATATCGTCGCGGAAACGGTGGCGCGAATTCAGGGCGATTGCCCGAATGTGGTATCAATCAAGGAAGCTGGGGGAAATGTTGATCGCGTTAGTGAATTGCGCGCGCGTTTGCCGGAGGCATTTACGATTTTGAGCGGCGATGATGGATTAACTCTTCCCTTTCTGGCTGCCGGTGCGGTCGGAGTGGTGAGTGTCGCGTCGAATTTATTGCCGCGCGAAATGTGCGAACTGGTCAGCGCATTTAGCAACGGCGACGGTAAGCGGGCAGAACGATTGCACCGCAAACTCTACTGGTTGTTCAAAGACTTGTTTATCGAGCCGAATCCGGTGCCGATAAAAACGGCGTTGTCGTGGCGCGGGACAATTGGAGGAATTTGAACGTGGCTGATGTAGTAGGAGATGCAGCAAGGAGCGGCGATTTCCAAACCGCCGACGAAACAAATGGGCGGTCTGGAGACCGCCCTTCCTTGTTCTCCAAATATGCGTGAGAAAATTCGCGCAGCATTGATCGGTGCGGCCGGCCGAATGGGCCGGGCGATCATTGATATCGCCGAAACTGAAAGCGTCGACATTGTCGCCAGAATTGATCTCGGCGATGAGATCGCGCTGGCTGGCGCGGACGTGCTGATTGATTTCAGTCAGCCGGCTGCAAGTGGTTCGATTTGCGACGCCGCGATAAAATCGAAGATGCCGCTGGTGATCGGAACGACCGGTCATTCGACGAAACAGCGCGATGAAATTACCGCGGCTGCCAAAAAAATTGCGGTGGTCCTGGCTTTAAACTTCAGTGTCGGGGTGAATGCGCTCTTCGCCCTGACGGAGCGAGCCGCGAAAATTCTCGGAGACGATTTCGATCTGGAGATTGTGGAAGTGCATCATCGAATGAAGAAAGATGCACCGAGCGGGACGGCAAAAACGTTGGCTGGAATTTTGCAGCGCGCGCGTCAGGCGAAAAATTTACGCCACGGCCGCGAAGGAATATCAGGCGAGCGCGAGAAATCGGAGATTGGAATCCATTCTGTTCGCGGCGGCGACGTGGTGGGGGATCATACTGTGATTTTTGCCGGACAGGGTGAGCGCGTCGAGCTGACCCATCGCGCGAGCAGCCGCGAAACATTCGCGCGCGGTGCCTTACGCGCGGCGCGATGGATAGTCGGAAAATCGCCCGGGCTTTATGACATGCGCGATGTGCTGGGTCTGTAGTGATAGCCGTGCGGCCGCACCAAACCCGAACCGATTGCACGCGACACGCGTACCACCACAGGAAAAAAGACTCTCCGCTGTAGCGGCAGCCGTGTCGGCTGCTTTTTTTGATTTGCAGGCGGCACGCCTGCCTCTACAGGGGATCTCAGCATGAGAGCGGCAATTGCGCTTGGATCTAATCTTGGTGATCGCCTCGCGAATTTACAGAGCGCGCGCGATCGAATTCGGGCGCTCGGTGGCATCACGGGGCCGAAGGTGCAATCGGCGGTATATGAAACCTCGCCGGTCGATTGCGAACCGGGTGCGCAAAATTTTTACAACGCGGTTATTGAAGTTGGGTTCGAGAAATCGGCCGAGGCGCTTCTTGAAGCGCTGCAAAAAATTGAGCAGGTCCTCGGAAGAGACCGCAACCATGAGCGTAATGTCTCGCGCGCGATTGATCTCGATTTGTTGTATTTCGGCAGTGAACGTCGCGACGGTGCACCTTTGCAATTGCCGCATCCGCGAATGACGGAGCGGAAATTTGTTCTGCAACCACTGTGCGATATCGCGCCGGATTTACGTTTGCCCGGGCAAACAAAAAATGTAGGCGAGTTACTCGCGCAGTTACGCGACCCGGCTAAAATAATGCGCCTGACTGACACATGGTAATTTGAAATGGGGGCGGAGATCCAGCGACATCGAACCTGTCTCGCACGAGCTCGACTCTCCAACGATTCGTAAAGTGAACGCGACAGAAAAATTTCGCGAGATGAAGCGGCGCGGACAATTTATCACCGCGCTGACTGCCTACGATTATCCAACCGCGCGTCTGCTCGACGAAAGCGGCGTCGACATTATCCTGGTCGGCGATTCGCTTGGGATGGTTGTGTTAGGCTACGAAGACACGACCCAGGTGACTCTGGACGAGATGTTGCACCACACTCGCGCTGTCGCTCGCGGGGTGAAACGTGCTCTGATTGTCGCGGACATGCCGATCCACACCTACACTCGAGGGTGGCGTAAATCACGTTCCACAAATTGAGGCGATCGTATCGGCCGGGATGCCATTCATGGGGCACATTGGGATGCTGCCGCAGAGCGTGCGCGAGGAGGGCGGCTACAAAGTGAAGGGTCGCACGCATGAGCAAGCGGAAGCGCTCTTGCAGGATGCGCGCGCAGTCGAGACAGCCGGAGCATTTTCGGTTGTGCTGGAAATTGTCGCCCCGGAAACGGCAAAGATGATTTCGCAGGCAATCCAAATTCCAACCATCGGAATCGGGTCAGGGAAAGACTGCGATGGGCAAATTCTGGTGACGCACGATTTGATTGGGCTGTTTCCGTGGTTCACGCCGAAATTTGTCGCGCCGGAGGCGAACGTGGCCGAGCAGATCCGGAAGGCGGTGCGGGCATTTGTTGCCCGCACCCGAGGCGGTTGACAAGGCCCGGGCGTTGCCGGTTTGTTTATCCCGAAATGGCGCTTCCGGATTCTGATTACAACGACGCCTTGTTGAACGCGACCGGCCAGCGAAACTGGCTCTTCTTGGGACTGGTATTGTCGCTCGCGCTCCATCTTCTGCTCTGCCTTTACCTTTATCAGACGCGTTTCGCGCCGGCGGACCTGGCTCTGGCTCCAAGAAGCGAGCCGCCTGTCTTCAAAGTGAAGCCGATTGATACCCAGGCAGCGCTGGATAAGGCGAGCGTGGACCAGACTAATCCGGCGGCGAAGCCGGAGCCGGACAAAACCAACGTACAACTGCCGGATGAGAAAAAATCTTTCGATTCACTGTTGCAAGAAGTGCAGGCGACGACGGCGATGCCGGATGACACGCAAGATGTTTTGCCGGACAAGCCCAGAGTCGACCCCGCGCCTGCGACGTCAATGTTAAACGAGATCGAGCGAAGTACCGCGCAAACGCTTTCGAAAAATCCGAACGCGACCCACGAACAATCGTTAATAAACGACTCCGCTGTCTCGGGTCGTCCGCAACCGGCCTTGAGCGGAACCGAACTGGCGACGAGCACAAACATTAAACGGCCGAATACGTTCACCAGTAAAATCCAGGCTGACAGCGCCGGACCGAACAAAAATCGTGTGGCTGGCTTCAGTGATCTCGATTCGTTGCTGGCCCAAAAAGGTCCCCTCGGATCCGGGACGGCAATCCGAATGCCCGATGACCAGCTCTTTCAATACGACAGCGCGGAGTTACAGACGAGTTCGGTCGAGCAATTGCAAAAGCTTGGTACGCTGATTCGACGCAATCCGAGGGCGACATTTTCGATCGAGGGTTATACGGACGCGTTTGGCAGCTACGAATACAATCTCGATCTGAGTCAGCGCCGCGCGGATAGCGTGAAGAATTATTTGGTGGGCGCGATGGGGATTAATTCGGAACAAGTGCAAGCGCGCGGTTACGGCGCGACGAAGTTTTTGGTGCCGCCACGGCCGGTGATGGATCCCGCGATGGAGCAGGCCGAGATTCAGCGACAGCAGCCAAATCGGAGAGTGGTGATCGTCGTTCACACGAGCGGCGAATAGTCGTTAGCAATCGCTGACCGTCATCCCCGAGCGCAGTTGAGGGATCCC
>QHPM01000351.1 GCA_003219095.1 Verrucomicrobiota bacterium | reverse complement strand
CCGAGAAATAACACCCGCTTGCGGCCATTTCCGTAGCGCCGCAGGTACATCTCATGCGCGCGCCAGGCGTAGATGAGCGGATTGTAAACGTGTGCGACTGGCGCGGTAAACCTCAATACGGCGACAGCTTCGCGCAGACGTTTCGCCGCCATGATTAACGAATCACTGGTTGCCATATTTGATCTTACGATACGGAAACGACGATTGGGTGATCAGCCGCCGATCAGCTTCGAGTAGGACGCGGGGCGATGCGATGACGGAGTTGGAGAAAGGGGCGCTCCACTGCCAGGAACAGAATCGTGGCGACGGCGTAAACGCAGAGTTCGACCCCGACAAGAGCGGCCGCTGAACTGAGCACAATATTATGAGTTACGCAGAATTGCGCGACGAAATGGATGACCAGTTTTTGAATGAGATACGCGCTGTAGGCAATACTCGCGATAAAAGCGGCGCCAGGAATTTTTACGCGCCGTAAAATTAATCGCGGACTGACAGCACAAACAAGTAATGCGGCCATTCCAAGAGCGACCAGTGGGAATTGCCAGATAGCAGCGGCGACGGTGAGATAATCACCTTCCCCCAGATACAATGCATAAACGATGAGGGCGAGCCCGGGTAGCGAAATTTTTCGATCGCGGCCAGGACAACACCGAAGACGAGAGGATCGAGCCGGGTCCAGGTTGGGTAATAGATCCAGGTTTGAAAGCCACGGAAGGAGACACCTGTTTCAGCCAAATTCTGCTGGGCAAGAAATGCGCGCAGCCCGATTCCGCCAAGAACGATAACACATGGAATGATAAATCGAGCGCGAGGCCATCGGCTAACGAGAATTAGAATCAACGGCAGTAGGAGATAGAACTGGTCTTCGACGGCAAGCGACCAGGCGTGGGAAAAAGCGGTGCCGCCATGCAGACCAATGTTTTGCACTGAAATGACAAATTTCCAAAGCGGCGACATTTCCGGGTATTCCCGCCACGACGGCAAAACGGCATAAACGGCAAGGATGCCGAAGTAGGCTGGTATGATTCGCAAGACGCGGCGGGCAAAGAAGCGCCGGAGGTCGATCGACCGACCACGCGCGAGCGGCGCGAGCAATTGGCCGCCGATGAGGTAGCCGCTGAGAACGAAGAACAGATCGACCCCGATCCAGCCGAATCGATCCAAGCGACCGGGTAATTTGAAACCGAAAAGGGCCGCGTGGTAAATGACCACCACGATGATGGCGAGAGCGCGGAGAAGATCGAGACCCGGCTGACGTTCGCGATCGCTAAAGCGCGGGTCGATTCCGAGCCGGAGTGGCGTTGTAGTTTCGCTCACGATATTTCGGATGCGCGACGCTACCAGAGGCATCGCCCCCGTCGAGTTCCTGCGCGCACTTTGCCAAAGTAACGACTGCTTTAAGCAGTCAATATTTCATCGCGCTGATGTTTGTATGGTGCGCGGCGGCCTTCGCCCGATTTCTCCTACTGCAACGTGCCAAGAATTCGCGTGACAAGAAATTGCGGCGCCATTCCGAGAAACAAGACCACTGCTGCGGCAAATGCGATTGTCAGATTGGAAAGTCCGTTCTGTCCCAAGGATGCGAGCGATCCCGTTTCGGCGCCCCGGGTTTGAAAAATCACCTTTAAAACGATGAGATAATAGTAAAGGGAGATCAGACTGCCGAAAAGCGCGAGGACAACCAGCCAGAGGAGACCGTGATTTGCACCGGCCCGAAACGCGACGCTAAAAAGGTAAAACTTGCCGAAGAATCCGGCCAGCGGCGGGAGGCCGGCCAGCGACAACATGAATACGGCCATGCATCCGGCCAACAATGGCGAGCGCGTGCGCAGCCCGGCGAAGTTTTGCAAATCGTCACCGCCGGTTTCGCGGCGCACCAGCGCGACGACACCAAACGCGCCAATCAAAGTGAAAGCGTAGATGGTAGTGTAGAACAAGGTTGCGCTAAATCCTTCGCGCCCGCCCGCGATGATTCCGAGCAAGGTATAACCGGCGTGAGCAACGGCGGAGTAGGCGAGCAACCGGCGCAGGTTGGTCTGGACAAGGGCAACCAGATTGCCAATGAGAATCGAGAACGCCGCCAGCACGGCGAGGACCGGCGACCAACCGGTAACCATTGCGTGCCAGTCGGCGCTGCCCTGGACCGGGCCAAATCCAATAAGCACGATTTTTCCCAGGACGACAAATGAGGCCACTTTTGATCCTGATGCAATGAAGGCGGCGCTCGAAACTGGCGCGCCTTGATAGGCGTCAGGCGCCCAGAGATGAAAAGGCGCAGCTGCGATTTTGAAAGCGAAGCCGACAAGAGTCATGACCATGCCGGCGAACAAAAGCGGCGAGAGAGATTGCCCAGCAAGGTTTGCGGCGATGTCGGCAAGGCTGGTCGTGCCCGCCATTCCATAAATGAAGCTCAGCCCGAAGAGAGTGAAGGCGCTGGCGGTGCTGCCAAAGAGGAAATATTTCAGGCCGGCTTCGGCCGAGCGGATATCGGTTTTGTCGAACGCGGTCATGAGATAAAGCGACAGACCCGTAAGCTCGAGTCCGANNGATGGTAGCGAGCAGGACGATGGCGAGATACTCGCTGTAATTTGGTATCTCACGGGACGCGAGAAGGACGGTAAAGAAAGCAAGAACCAAACAGACGATCTGGAAGAGCGAGTTGAGCGGCGAGATCACGAGCATGCCCCCAAACAACATCGCGTTCTGCGGCAGCATGAGTGCGGCCCCGATCGCGACGATGAGTCCGAGGACCGCGACCAACGCGCAGAAAGCTGTAGGGGCGGCCGTGCCGGCCGCATTTTGCGGTTTTGCAATCGAGACGCCTGCCACCGCAGTTCCACGACTGGTTGTCAGGCCAATCGCGAGAACGACGAGTGCAGTTAACGTAACGATCGCTTCGGGGGCGGCGAGTTTGAGGAGATCGAGGTAGGACATGTCGACCTTATGACAGTAGGGTGACGGCGAATCCGGGTAGCGCACGCGTCTCGCGTGTTGGTTTTGGCGTCTCGCCAAAACGGCCTTTCTCTACGCTCAAACGCAGAGACGAAAAGGAAGTCAGAACCAAAGTCCGCGATTGCGAGGACGCAATCGCCGGCACGCGAGACGCGTGCGCTACCCAATCCAGATGCGTTTTCACCTCAAGAACCTCATCGCTTCAACCGCTGGCACGATGCGATCGAGTAGCAGCTTGGGATAAATTCCAATTGCGAGCGTCGCAAATAATCGGTTCGAGGTGGATCAGCCGCTCCGCGGGCGATGTCATTAATGGCGGCGAAGCCGTAACTTCTCTAACATCGCCCGACGGAGCGGCCGATCCACCCTCGAAGAAACTTCGCTTCAACGCCCGCAGGGTAAATGCCGCCACCAAAACCATGCCCGCGCCGGTAAACCAGACTGCGATCGGAAAGGTTTTCCAAACGCCGATCAGAATGGTGATTTCGGCAGCGAACCCGCTGAATCCCGGAATGCCCATCGACGCAGCCGAAGCGATGACAAAGACAAAGGCGGCGAAGGGAAGCGCGCGATTCAGTTCCATGAGCGACAGTTCATCGAGGTCGCGGGTGTGCGTGCGGCGATAAATCATCCGCCCAGCAACGGCAAAGAGCAGGGCACCGATCACGCCGTGGGAAAACATTTGCAGAACCGCGCCGGAAACGCCGAGGACATCGGCCGTGGCCAGGCCAAGAAGCACGAAACCCATGTGGCTCACGCTGGAATAACCGATGACGAATTTGAGGTCGCGCTGTCGCAGTGCCACCGCCGCGGCATAGACAATTCCGATCACGGCCAGAATCGCGATCCAATTACGCCACATTTGAAAACCTTGCGGGAAAAGATTCATCGCGACGCGCAGCCCGCCGTAGGCACCGAGCTTCATTACAATTCCAGCGAGCAACATCGAGCCCGCGGTCGGCGCGGCCACATGGCCGGTCGGCGCCCAAGTGTGCAATGGCCAGATGCCAGCGAGGACGGCGAAGCCGAGAAACAAAACCGGGAAGGCCCACGATTGTAATTGCGGGCTGAATTGGAATTGGGCGAGCTCATTCAAGTCGAGTGAATTAGCGCTGGCATACGCGGCGATGATCCCAATGAAAACAAGCGCGCCGCCGAAGAAGGAGTAAAGGGTTAGCTTCATCGCGCCGTACTCCTTGTTAGTTGATCCCCAGATCGCGATCAGAAAGTACTTGGGCACGATGACCAATTCGTAAAAGACAAAGAGCAGGAACAAATCGGCGCTAAGGAAAACACCGAAGGAGCCACCTACGACAAGCAAGAGCCAAAAAAAGAACTCGTTCGGTCGTTGATCGACATCCCAGGAAAAAAGGACTGAGCTGACTGCCGTTATGGACGTAACCAAGACCAGCGTAAGACTGATGCCATCGATCGCGAGATGGTAATTCATGCCCAGGGCCGGTACCCAAGGCACGCGCACAATAGTAGTGAAGTGCGCTAAATCGAGGTCCTGGCGGAAGAACGTCGCCAGAGTAATCGCGAAGGTCGCGGTAGTTGTTAGTAACGCGATCCAGCGCGAAAACGGGCGCGGCAAAAAGAGCAGGAGTATTGCGCCCGCAAACGTGATGTAAATCGTCCACGCTATCACTTGGCGATTACGATATCTCCGCTTTGAATCGGTCGTGGTACGTCTGCCCACTGAATCGTGACGTTGCTGAAGTTCACGGGAATCCCTGCGCTCATCAGCGGATCGTTGCTATCGCAGACATGGAAATGCAGATGCGGCTCAGTTGAATTTCCAGAGGAGCCGAGCTTGCCGATCACGTCGCCCGCCTTGACTCGATCTCCCTTATGAACGCGAACGCTGCCCGGCTGCAGATGTGCGTAAAACGAATATTCACCCTTGCCGTGATCGATCATCACGTAGTTGCCGGTGACCCCGGTCATGCCTTTCGCCAGACGGCCCGCTTGTTCTTTCTGAAGCCGTGCAAAGTAAGATTCTTGACTCT
>QHPM01000350.1 GCA_003219095.1 Verrucomicrobiota bacterium | reverse complement strand
ACCACAGATTGTTCATCGCTCCGGCGCCAATCGGCGACATGACCAGGACGATCGTGAACAACGGGACGGCCGAGCGAACCATGTCGAGAATGTCGCGTCCGAGAATTCGCATGCGTTCGGCGATGCTTTCGGTTGAAACAATCCGCACATCGGAAGCGAAGTAGATGGCCGCCGCCGCAGTCAGCATGGCGATAGAAAGGACGACGCCAGAGACCTCCTTGGAAAAATGGGTGGCGAGCCAGACGCCGACACCGCCACCGGTTCCAGTACCTCCGAGATTTCCCGCTTGATACCATCCGGCTGCGCGACCTTTTGCTTTCTCCGCAACGGTGTGCGCCATCAGTCCGCCGACCGGCAGCACAATCAACGTGCCGGCGACCTGCGAAATGAAGACCACGGCCATCAAGCTCCCAACAGCATGTTGATGAAACGGAATCAAACCGAGGATCAGCAACGTCGCCGCGGCCGTGCCTAGTCCAAGGAAATACCAGCGCCGCGCGGTTAGCGTCAGATCGGCGATCGGTCCCCAAAGAAATCTCCATAAATTGGCCGAGACGCCGAGCGCGACGATCGATGACGCCATCGCGACCGAGAATCCGGCCCGGGTCAGAACAAACGGCAGCGTGATTGAAACAAAACCGCTGCTAATTCCATACGGCAGCACCAGAAAAAAGAACGTAACCGGTGCGGTCGATTGACGAGCTCGCCGGAATTCGGCGTTATTCATTAAACATGACTGGCAGAATGCCCGCATCCCTACGGTTTCATCGTTATTTTCTGCGGCGTGGCGATTGTGTTTCCATTGCTGCCGCTGGCCCTGGCCTGGCTCTGGCGAAAATTCTTTCAACCGCCGAAGCCGGGCGCGACAAAAAACGCAACCTATGAGTGCGGCGTCGAGTCCATCGGCGATGCGCAAATCCAATTTCGATCGCAGTATTATCTTTATGCGATCATTTTTTTGATCTTCGACGTGGAAGCGATTTTCCTGGTGCCATTTGCCGTCGCCTTCACCGGTCTGCCGATAGGTGCATTCGTCGCGATTCTGGTTTTCCTCTTGCTGCTTTTGGAAGGGCTAGTTTGGGCTTGGGGCAAAGGTTGCTTAAATTGGGCGCGCTGACGCAGTCGTTAAAAACCTTAAAAGGGTTATATTGTTAAAAGCGGCCATAACAATGACTGGATCTATTAAACGATTTATCTGTCGCGCCGTAGTCTTGACGTAGGAACGGTTTAACTTTTAACGGCAGATGAGCGACATCGACGAGGGACTGCGCAGCGAACTGCAACGCCAGGGGATCTGGGTCACTTCGATGCAGGAGCTTTACAATTGGGGACGAAAGAATTCGATCTGGCCGCTACAATTTGGGCTGGCCTGTTGCGCGATTGAGATGATCGCGACGGCGGCATCGCGTTATGACATCGCGCGTTTTGGCGGTGAAGTTTTCCGACCATCGCCGCGCCAGGCCGATTTGATGATTGTGGCCGGCACCGTGACCAAGAAGATGGCGCCACAGATTGTGCGGCTCTACAACCAGATGCCCGATCCGAAATACGTGATCTCGATGGGTGCGTGTGCCATTTCCGGCGGGCCATTCAAACAGGGCTACAACGTCCTCAAGGGAATCGACCGCTACATCCCGGTCGATGTTTATATTCCTGGTTGTCCGCCGCGGCCGGAAGCGTTGCTGCATGCGTTCATGGAATTGCAGCGCAAAATCGACGAACAAAAACTAACGGGCGCTCGGAAAGCGGAACATCTCGATCCGGATCAGCCGAGTGAGTTTCCGGTGCCGGCTTTTGGCGCGCATGATTTAGAGCCGGCCGCGAATGCCGATGTGTTTCGGCCGATGAAAATCGAACGATAAGTTAAAAAAGATTAAATGAGTTACACCGTTAAAAAGGGGAAACAGGGACCCAGGCACGTGGTAGGAGGTGGATCGAGCAGTCCCTCGCTGGATGCTAAATTTGGCCCCGAAAGCTTTCGAGGCGAACTATATCATCGCCCGACGGAGCGGCCGATCCACCTTCCGTAGCGATGCAGTCGTTAGACGAAATCAAAGCCCGCATCGAAGAGGCCGTGCCCGGCGTGAAGCTCGGCATTGTTCCAAATCCCGGTCCCGCACAGCAGTCATCGCTCTTGATTGACAACGAAAAGGCGGTCAATGTTGCGCGTTTTTTGCGAGACGATCCGGCGCTGCAATTAGATTTCTGCTCCAACGTGACCGGTGTCGATTGGCTCGATCGAACCGTGAAGAAGACGGTGAAGGTGAAGCAGATGGTCGACGGCGTTGAAAAAGACGTAGATCAGACAAGCGAAGAGACAATTCCCGGCTATCTCGAAGCGGTCTATCATTTGTATTCGATTAGGCAGAAACATGGGCCGGTGATTATTCGAATGCGGACGGCTAATCGTGCAACCGAAGCGCGCCTGCCATCGCTGACACCGATCTGGCGAAGCGCGGAATTTCAGGAGCGGGAAATTTTCGATCTTTACGGGATCAGTTTCGAGGGCCATCCGGATCTACGGCGCATCCTGATGTGGGATGAATTCAAAGATTACCCGATGCGCAAAGATTATCGGGAGCCAGACGATTACGAATACGAGCCGACGCCGCACGACGATGTGCTGGAGAAGGCGAAGCGGCATTACACACCGCGGCCGCAGT
>QHPM01000230.1 GCA_003219095.1 Verrucomicrobiota bacterium | reverse complement strand
CTTGATCACGGCGTCGCAGGCGATCGAGCAGGGCCGCTCGGTTTACGCCGTCCCGGGGCACATCAACGCCCCGAGCGCGATGGGATCCAACCGTCTCATTCAGCAAGGCGCAAAGCTTGTGATGGATGCCTCCGATATTCTCGATGATCTGCAAATTCTTTTGCCGGAATCAAAACCGATCCCCGCTGCCATGCGGCCGTTACCCGAATTATCGGAGTCGGAACGCAGTGTCTATGACGCAATTGAAGCGAGTGAAACGGCCATCGATGCGATCGCGGCTAGGTGCAATCTGCCGAGCCCGACGGTTTCTTCGGTTCTTTTGCGTCTGGAATTGAAACGGCTGGTTAAACAGTTGCCCGGCAAATATTTCGTAAAGCTCGGATAAGCCTTCCGACCCGGCATCTCGCCCGGGTCTTGCTTTTACCAATTTGCAATTCGGGCGAAGCTGAGCTTCGATTCCAGCCTTTTCATGTCCAAAACTCTGATCATCGCCGAGAAACCCAGCGTGGCGCGCGACCTTGCTCGCGTCCTTGGCAAATTCAAACATGAAAAAGATTTTTACGAAAATGATCGCTATGTGATCTCCTCAGCGGTCGGTCACGTCGTCGAAATGGTTCCGCCGGAGGGCGCGGAAGTGAAACGTGGAAAGTGGAAGCTCGAGAATCTTCCGGTGTTGCCGGACCACTTTGATCTCGTGCCCAAGGAAAAAACCAAAAGCCGCTTATACGTGCTCAAAAAACTGGCCGAAAGGGCGGATGTGACCGAGATCATCAATGCCTGCGATGCCGGTCGTGAAGGCGAGTTGATTTTTCGCAATACCATGCGCTGGATCGGAGGGAAAAAACCGACGCATCGGCTTTGGTTGCAATCGATGACGGCTGACTCAATCCGCGCCGGGTTTGAGCACCTGCGTTCCGAACAGGAGATGCGGCCACTGGCCGACGCCGCTCGATCGCGCGCGGAGAGCGACTGGCTTGTCGGCATCAACGCCACCCGCGCACTGACCTCCTTCAACTCGCGCAGCGGCGGATTTCAAATGACTGCGGCCGGCCGGGTGCAGACACCGACGCTGGCGATCCTGGCTGGTCGTGAAGAAAAAATCCGAGGGTTCAAGCCGCGGCCATATTTCGAAGTTCATGCTGAATTCGGTGTCGAGGCCGGAAGCTACCGTGGCCGCTGGTTCGATGAGAACTTTAAGAAAGATGGAGATGAAGACGCGCGAGCGGAGCGGATTTGGGGTCGGGAAAAAGCCGCTGAAATCGAACAGAAATGCACTGGTAAGACCGGTGTCGTTACCGAAGAGAAAAAGCCATCCACTCAGCTTTCGCCACTGCTTTACGACCTGACGACGCTGCAATTGGCCCAGGCGCTTTATGAGAAGCACAAGGTGCTGACTTATCCGCGGACCGATTCGCGGTATCTGCCGGAAGATAATCTCGCCCAAGTCCGCAAAGTGATGTCGACTTTTAACGACCCGACCTTGGCCCGGCATGCCAAGAAAGCATTGAACAGCGAGTGGATAAAACCAACGAAGCGCGTGTTCAATAACGCAAAGGTGAGCGATCACCACGCCATTATTCCGACGGGCGCTTCGCCTGCACATCTCGACGAATTTGAGCGAAAGATTTTCGATATGGTCGCGCGTCGGACCATCGCCGTCTTTTATCCGGCGGCGCAGTTCGAGGTGACCACGCGTATCACCCGGGTAGCAGGCGAGCCGTTCAAGACCGATGGCAAGATCATCGTCGATCCCGGTTGGCTCGCGGTTTACGGCAAAGAAGCGGGCGGCGAAGACGATCAGGCGATCGTTCCGGTTAAGCCTAGCGAAGTGGCGAAAGTTCTTGCTGTTGAAGTCAGGGAAAACGAAACGAAACCGCCGGCACGCTTTACCGAAGCAACTCTGCTCTCGGCTATGGAAGGCGCGGGAAAATTGGTAGAGGATGAAGAGTTGCGCGAGGCAATGCGCGAACGCGGCCTCGGCACTCCAGCAACGCGTTCGCAAATCATCGAAGGTCTGATTCACGATGGTTACATCGAGCGCAAAGGGAAAGAGCTCATCGTTACCGCCAAAGGGCTGTCCTTGATCACGCTGCTGCGAAATTTGCACACCGATGTGCTATGCACCCCGGAAATGACCGGTGAATGGGAATCGCGTCTCAAACAAATGGCGCACGGGAAACTCGATCGCCGGCATTTCATGGAAGGCATCCGCGGTCTAACGCGCGATATCGTCGAGAGAGTCCGCAATTTCCGCGGCGAAACGATCGAGGGCGAATACGCCACCATCGACGCCAAGTGTCCCAACTGCGGCGGAGGCCCGATCAAGGAAGATTACAAGACTTTCCGCTGCCAAAACTGTGATTGGCTGATGTGGAAGACAATGGCCTCGCGACAATTCGAGCCCGAGGAAGTCCACGAATTGTTAGCAAAAGGGCGGGTCGGGCCGCTGCAAGGTTTCCGCAGTAAAATGGGGCGACCTTTCGAAGCCTTGGTCAAGCTGGGCGCGGAGAAGAAACCGCAATTCGATTTCGGTGAGAACGGTCTCGATGCCGAGCAAAAGATCGACAAGGAAAAACACGAGGCGCTGGGGTTGTGCCCGGTTTGCCACAAGGGGCAGGTTTACGTTCTGGCTCGTTCTTGCGCCTGCGAAAACGCCATCGCTGCGCCCAAGACATGCACCTTTCGCATTAGCAAAAATATATTGCATCGCGAAATTCCAAAAGAACAGGTGCAGAAATTGATTACGACCGGAAAAACCGATCTTCTCCACAAATTCATTTCTAAAAAGGGACGGGCCTTTTCCGCATACCTGAAATTGGAAAACGGAAAAGTCGGGTTCGAGTTCGAAGAGAAAAAGGCGAGGCCAAAGAAAAAAACTGCGGCGCCCAAAGTTGCCACCGCGTAAGACGCCCCGGTATTGCAGGGGCGAGGTGAAAGGGCCGGAAGACGTGCCCCTTCATCGGACGCGAATCGCCGGAATTGTCGATCTGGCGCATTGACGCCACAAGTGGTTGTGTGATATTGAGTGCTCCGACACTATGCGTTGTCCAAAGTGCGGATCGCGGGATGATAAGGTGATCGATTCGCGCCAGTCCCGGGAAGGTCTCAGCATTCGGCGCCGCCGCGAATGTCTGAAATGCGCTTATCGCTATACCACCTATGAAGAAATCGAGCGAACCGATCTCCGCGTAATCAAGCGTGATCGTTCCCATGAACCGTTTGATCGGCGCAAGCTGGTCAGCAGTTTGGCCAAGGCATGTGAGAAACGTTCGATCAGTCTCGTCCTGCTGGAACAAGCGGTCGACGATATCATTCACGAAATCGAGACTGGCGGGCGCGAAGTCACTTCGGCGCAAATCGGCACCCACGTGATGGCAAAATTGCGCGACATCGATGAAGTCGCCTACCTGCGTTTCGCATCCGTCCATCGCCGATTTGAGCAGGCCGACGAATTTGTCGATGCCATTCAAGCATTGGGTCGTCGGGTGAAAACGAATGCGCAGCAGCGAGAACTTTTTCCCGCGGAGAAACGCTAAGAATGGTCGCCTTCAAAGAAGAATTTCCCTATTTGAAAGCTGAAACCGGGCAGCTTTTTGAATTTGATCGCGGGTGGTTGCGAGAAGCGATTACACGTGCAGCGAACGAGGCGGGTTATCCTAGCTGGTGGCTGACTGATCACGTCACCGAAAGCATCGCCTTTTATCTTCGACTCCGGAATGACGAGAGCTTCGTTGCTTTCAACCAGTTATCACAAACCGTGCGCTACGTCTTGAAAGTGATTGGCTACAAAGAAATCGTACCGCACTTCAGTCCCACGCCGCCGCCACTAACGATTTCATTGTTTGAAATCGCTTACAGTGCCGGCGGCGGATACGAACTGGCGTTCTTTGAAATGTTGACGCGCCGGCTGGAACTGCTCTTGCAGACCCAGGTGACCTCGGTGCAGCTGGTCGCGCTCAATCCTTGCGTGAAACACCTGCGCGGTACGCGGGTCTGGTCTCGGGCCTGCGATGTTCTGCGCGCGGAGATCGTTTGTTTCGTTCGCGAAAAACTTTCCGCGGTAAAGGATTTGCCGGAATTAAAGTGCTCGCTTCGTTAGATTGTGACGATTTTCGAGAAAATCATCGCCCGTGAAATTCCAGCTGAGATTGTGCTGGAAAAAGAAAACCTGATTGCGTTTCGCGACGTTAACCCGCAGGCACCGGCTCACGTCCTGATTGTTCCGAAACGGGTACTGCCACGTTTGCTCGATGCCAAAGCTAGCGATCGCGAGTTGCTGGGCGATCTATTACTGGCCGCGAGCGAAGTTGCAAAAAAGCTCGAGCTCAAAACTGGTTTTCGCGTCGTGATTAACAGCGGACCCGATGCGGGAGAAAGCGTGCCGCATTTGCATGTGCATGTTCTCGGACAGCGACAGATGAGTTGGCCGCCGGGCTAATCTTCCTTAACGATCACCGACGTATTGTCGGTCGCATTTTCAAAGAAATGTCGCGCCATTCGCGCCGGCAGGCGGATACAGCCGTGTGACGCGCGAAAACGCGGGACATAGCCGGCGTGCATGCCATAGCCGCCGTTGAATCGCATGAAATAAGGCATGTGGGCCCCATCAAAATGAGTTCCCGCCGGTTGTGCGTCTTTGCGCACATCAATGTTGGATTTCATCACTTCGCCCCGGCCGTTGACGTAGTCGCCGAATTCACTCGAGACATGATATTTGTCCTTCTCGATTACATGATAACGACCCGGGGGCGTGTCGAAACCTCGCTTTCCAGTCGAAACCGTGCTTTCCCCAATCAGCTTGTGACCCTTGTAAAAGTAAGCGCGTTGCTCGGCCAAAAAATCGGGCAACCTCTGCGCACGGGCAGTGAGTTCCTGCCCGAAGTCTGCGCAGCCGCCCAAGATAATGGCGGAGCCAATCGCGGCAAAGATTGGGATAGTCTTCGGGGTCTTCATTCGGCGGCGGACGCTAGTCGTATCGTGAGGGAGTGCAACGGCAGTGGCATTGGTGAAATATCGGAAACGGCGATGCAAATGCAGCAATCTCAATGCCGTTGCCGAGTTGCCAGAGGGACGGCTTTGTTGCAGCCTGGGCAATTCCTTCCGGGTTTGACGCTGCCCGCCGGCGGAATACGCTCGGTTGATGGCCACAATTACTGAGCAGGCAACAGCATCGTCTGTTAGCAAGAACGCGCCCACGGTGCAGCCGCCGATCAATCTCGAGCGGTGGATCGAGCAGAATCGTGAAAAGTTTAAGCCGCCAGTCAGCAATCGTTACCTCTACGATGGGCGCGATTTTTTTGTGATGGTGATCAAAGGGCCGAACGCACGGAACGACTTTCATTTGGTTGATTCGGAAGAGTATTTTTACCAGCTCAAGGGGGACATCAAAGTGCGTGTTCGCGAAGGGGATCGGATCATCGATCATCTCGTGCGTGAAGGAGAGACGTTCTTTATTCCGCCGAACGTTCCGCACGCGCCGGTGCGGCCTCCGGACACCTTGGGAGTGGTAGTGGAGCGTCGCCGTCCGCCGGGCGAGCGCGAGCACGTCATCTTTTACTGCGACAATTGTGGGACATTAGTGGAAGACATCGATTTTGACTGCGGCGACATCGTTGAACACTTCAGTCAGGCAATGCTCGATTTTTGGAATGATGATGCACGGCGCACCTGCAAGACGTGCGGCACAAAAGTCCCGCAACCTGAACCGGTAAAACCGTTCTGATGCTGTCTCGTCGGAAGATAGGCATCCTGCCTGTCTCGGCCGACGGGCATTTTGTCCGTCGATTTCAGGTGAGAGCTATCAACTGCGGATGAAGATCGACCTGCATACCCACATTCTCCCGCGAGAGTGGCCCGATCTCGACGCCAAATACGGCTATGCCGGCTTCGTCCGGCTCGATCACTACAAACCATGCTGCGCGCGGATGATGATCGGCGACCGCGTCTTTCGCGAAATCACAGACAACGTTTGGGATCCAAAACGGCGGATCGAAGAAATGGATCGCGAAAAAGTTTCCATGCAGGTGCTTTCGACTGTGCCGGTGATGTTCAGTTATTGGGCGAAACCACACGACGCGCTGGATCTTTCGCGACGGCTCAATGATCACATCGCCAAGGTGGTCCGGGACCACCCAAAACGATTCGCTGGGTTGGCGACGATCCCGCTTCAGGATCCCGATCTCGCGGCTCAAGAGTTGGAACGTTGCGTTCGCGAGCTGGGATTGCGTGGCGCACAGATTGGCACGCACGTGGATGCAAACCGGCATTCTGGACGAATCGACACTTTGAATCTCGATAACGCGTCGCTTCAGCCGGTTTGGAGCGCGGCGGAACAACTCAACGCTGCCATCTTCGTTCATCCCTGGGACATGCTCGGCAAGGAACGGATGCCGAAATATTGGTTACCGTGGCTCGTCGGGATGCCAGCTGAGACGTCGCTCGCGATTTGTTCAATGATTTTTGGCGGCGTCTTCGAGCGATTCCCGAAACTGCGCTTCGCTTTCGCCCACGGCGGTGGCGCATTCCCATTCACCATCGGACGAATCGAACATGCCTTTCACGTGCGTCCCGACTTATATGCCACCGACAACACTGCGACCCCACGCAGCTATCTCGCGCATGGTCGCACTCCGGCCCGATTCTACGTCGATTCGCTCGTCCACGAGGCCGATGCCTTGAAGCTCTTGCTTAAACTATTCGGCCGAGCGCGCGTCGTGCTAGGCTCCGACTATCCATTTCCGTTGGGCGAAGCTCATCCGGGAGAACTAATCGAATCGTTGAAGCTCGGAGCCAAGGAAAACGCGCAACTATTTTCCGGCAACGCGCGCGATTTCTTGGGCATAAATCCGTGAGCGAAGACTAACGATTTCCCTTTTACAAAAATCGCTTATTACTTGTCGGTCGGATTGAGAAATTTGAAAGTCAGTCCGGCAAGGAGGCCGCCCGCAAGCTCGGCCACAATGTGGATCCAAATGTCCGAGAGATTGACTATTTTCATGACCGCCGCACCGATCGCGACCGCCGGATTGAACGCGCCGCCAGAAATGGCTCCGACTGCGAATATGCCGGCCAGCACCGTGAAACCGATCGCCAGGCCGTAAAAACTGTTGTCCAGCGTGCCTTTCGCGGTCGCGCAATTCACAACGACGTATGCGAGTGCGAAAGTAAAGAGAAATTCGGCGACGAACGCGGCAGGAACATTCGTAATCTCCATCGGCGTCCCGCTCTTTCCAACAAGAAACATGGCGACGAGCGCTGCGGCAATGCCGGCAGCGATTTGAGCCAGCCAGTATGGAACAACGTCTTTCAGCTCCAATTTTCCACGGATGAAAACGGCGAATGTGACTGCCGGATTGAAGTGCCCGCCCGAAATATAACAGTGCAGCCGACAGTAAGCACGAGAAAAAATGTGCCGATAAATTCCGCAATATATTTTCTCATTTTAGTTTTTTGGATTGAAAAGATGCGTTCAGCAGGTCTGAGCAAAATGCTTTATCGGAATGGAGCGGGACGGGGAAGCTATTTTTCCGCTCGGAGAATTTTGGGCTTAATTCTACATTCGGTCTTTGGCATTCCGCCGCGGCGCGCTGCGGTCACATTTTGTGTCTGATGGCCCAGAGATCGTGGAAGATCGGCTTGAAGAGGGACTCTTTCAGAAATGGCACGCCCGGCGATCCGCCAGTGCCGTGTTTCGCGCCGATCGTTCGCTCAACCAATTTGATGTGACGATAGCGCCACTCCTGTAACCCCTCGTCGAAATCGGTCATCAATTCGAAAAGGATAGAGACTTCTGGGGAGCTCTTGTAGAGCCGTAAAATTTCCGTTTGCACTTGTTCGTTCGGCTCATTTGGTTGCGAGAGGTCGCGATTTTTGAGCTCTTCAGGAATCTGGGCACCGTGGGTAGCGAGAAAATCATAGAAATGATCGATCACCGTGCTGTCGCCGAGGCGCTGCCGCAGCCGATCATAACCGGGAAAGTCCGGCTTAACATGGACGAGTGTGGAAGCGCGTTTGTATCCGAGCAGGAATTCCAGCTCCCGAAACTGGATCGATTGAAATCCCGATGCTGTCTCGAGTCGGTCGCGGAAACTCGAAAATGACGATGGCGTCATCGTCTCGAGAATGTCCACCTGCGCCACCAGCGTCTTCATGATTGTCCGAGTGCGCTTGAAGGAATGAATCGCGCCGAAGAGATCGCCTGCGGAAAAATCTTTCTTAATTTTTTCAAACTCGTGCAGCAGCTGCTTGAACCAGAGCTCATAGGTTTGGTGAATGATGATGAACAACATTTCATCGTGCTCCGCAGGCGTTGAGCGCGGTTTCTGGAGAGTCAAGAGCTTCTCCAAATCCAAATAGTTGGCATACGTGAGCGGCGGCATGGGTTCATGCTCGCTGCAACGCTTTAACGTTTCAACGATTTAACGTGGAACACCGACGGTCCGTTTGTGTAATTCCTGCCTCTTCCTCGGGCAGATGACTGGGAAGGGCTTCCCTAAGAATTCGATTACCAGCATGAGCATGAGCACGAGGTGCTAATGCGTCACGCTAAGATAATACCTGTCCCACGCCGCGGGAATACTTTCGCGCGAACTATACGGCCCGGGCTCATATGCACCTGACGCGATTCCTTGCTGGCTCAATTCGCACACGTGCCAATCCTGTTTGTTGGTCATGTCACAGAACTCAATCGCGTCGTCCGGTTTGAAATCCGGTCGATTGAACGCGTCTGGATGAAAGAACCAATCGCATACGATCAAAGTCCGTTCGGGAGACTGCGGCCAGAGCTGGTGCACCATGACGTATTCAGGGTGCAGACTGAGAAGCATGTTTGGAAAAATCGAATAGTAAAACACGCGCTGAAGATTCTCGATCTCGCCGACGAATGCCGCGCAAGCACTCCCGCTCATGGTCAGGCTTTTGCCGGGATTGATCTTCATGAACCCGCCGAGGAACGGTCCCTCGCGCAAATCGTTCTCGGCCGAATCGTACGGTGAGACCTTTTGCAACTGGGGATGCACGCCCGGGCAGTGATAACACTCCGAATAATTTTCGAACATCAATTTCAGGATCGACATGTTCCAGTACGAAAATTTTCCGTTCAACGGTGCGAACCATTTCTCCAGCGGCTTCGGGTTCCTTCGGAGATTAAGAAAGATGAATCCTTCCCAGAGCGCGAGGTTGACCGGATGCAGGGGATAATCAGCCTTATCGAAACCCGGCACGCCATCCATGTGCGGCGCGCCGATCAATCGGCCATCGAGTCCGTACGTCCAGGCGTGATATGGGCACTGAATCGCCGATGCATGTCCAGACGCATCCTCTTTCAACCGCGTCCCGCGATGACGGCAGACATTATAGAGACCTCGGATTATTGATCTCTGATCTTTGACGATGATCAAACTTTCACCGGCGATTTTTGCGAGAAAGTAATCGCCTGCGTTCGCGACCTGACTTTGATGCCCGACCAGCAGCCACGTTTTCGAAAAAATCTCGGCCTGTTCCTGCGCGAAAATCTCCGACGAAACGAAATATTTCTGCGGCAGGGATTTTGCGCCGCTCGCTAAAGCGCTCGTGGTTTTGCGAAGCGTTCGTGTTGCCTCTCGGTGCATCGTTGAGCGAGACGATTCTACCTCTCAGCAATTGATCGACAACCGCTTTTGAAATTCAAATCCGCAGTGCGCGGACGGGATCGATGCGCGTGGCGCGACGAGCGGGAAGAAAACAGGCCAGCAACGCGACCCCGACAAGCACGATCAACGCCGAACCGTAGGAGATCGGATCGCGCGGACTGACTTTGTAGAGCAAATTGCCCATCAAGCGGGTCAACAAAAGCGCGGCGATTGCGCCGATCACGATTCCTGCGGTCGTGAGCCGCAGACCTCGCGAAATAACCAGGCGCAACAGATCGCCCGCGCCAGCACCGAGCGCCATTCGCAGCCCGAGCTCGCGTGTGCCCTGCGATACGGAATAGGACATCACCGCGTAGAGTCCGATGGCTGCCAGAAACAGCGCCATCGCTCCGAAGATCGACACCAGTGTCACAGCCAATCGCTGGCTGTAACTCATTTCATCGATTTGCTCCTGTAGCGGAGACGCGGGCCACGGCGCCAAATTCGGATCAAGTGCGTGAACCTCGTGGGCGAGCGCATTCGTGATGGCCCCGGGTTTTTCGCGTGTGCGAATAAGCAGACTATTCTGAACACCAAAATTCTGCCGCAGCGGCACATAGAAAAATGGTCCGGGTGGCTCGAGCTTGGTGCGGTAGTTTGCATTTTTTGCAATGCCGACAATTTCCATCCAACGATCCTTGACTTTGAGACGTTGACCGAGCGGATTTTTACCGGGCCAATATTTCGCCGCCATCGTTTCGTTAATAATCGCGACCGGCGGAGATTTTTCGTCGTCAGTGCGAGCGAACTCACGGCCGGAAACGATCGGGATCCCAATCGTCGGGAAATAATCTTCCGCGACTTCGTTGTATTCGGACGTTGGTTGCTCGTTAGGCGCGGACTGGTAGCCGTCGATCTCGAGCGATGCGGAAGAATAAACTTTGTAGCTGAACGGGGTCACGCGGTTTAAAGTGGCCGATTCGACACCGGGAAGTGTGCGCACTCGATCGAGTAATTGGGTGTGGAAAATTTTTGCGCGCTCAAGATTGTATCCGGCCGAAAACAAATCCGTTACCGACACAATTACATCGGTGGAAAAACCCGGGTTGGCGTTGCGCATTTTCGCCAGGCTTTGCAAAAGCAAGCCGGTGCCGGCGAGCAACACGAAACTCAGCGATACTTGCACGAGCACGAGAGCTGAGCGTAATCGCGAGCGGCCGCTCCCCCCGACTACGCCGCCAGCCTCTGTTTTCAAAGCGCCGGAAAGATCGACATGACTCGCGTGAATCGCCGGGACGAGTGCGAAGACCAGAGTGGCGAGAATACAAATCGCGGCGCTGACAATGAGCACGCGCCAATCAATCTGGCCCGGATAATCGACCACGATTCCCGGTAGGGGCGAGGGAAATGCGAGCACAAGCGCGTTACGGCACCAATAAGCCACCGCAATTCCACCGGCCGCAGCGATCAACGAAAGCAAAAGTCCTTCGGTAACAAGTTGCTTCAGCAGCCGCCCTCGCCCCGCGCCCAGCGCCAAACGCATGGTCATCTCATGCCGACGCAACAATGAGCGCGCCAGCAGTAGATTACTGACGTTAGCGCACGCAATGAGCAGTACCAAAAACACCACGGCCATCGTAATTCCGAGCGTCGGCGACATGTTGCCCGCACCGTTAAACGGCGTTTTCCATAACGGTATGAGCTCGATCCCATGGCCGCGATTCGTTTCCGGGAAATCATTTTCCAGACGCTGCGCGATCGAGTTTAGCTCGGCTTGCGCTTGCTGCCGAGTTACGCCGGGTTTGAGAAACGCGTAACCTTCTATCCAACGCGCGCCACGATCTTCCATTTTGTATCCCGTCGAATCGAACATCTCCTGCATCGACGTCGGCACCCAAAAGTTGAACGAATAGCCAATGAATGTGCCGTGAAATTTTTCCGGCGCGACGCCAATGATCGTATGTTGAATGCCGTTCATGTATTGCGTCTTGCCGACGATTTCCGGATCATTTTTGTAACGATCTTTCCAGGTCAGGTAACTGATTACAGTCACCGGGTACGCGTTGCGGCCAGTCCCTTCTTCCGGACGAAAACCGCGTCCAAGAATCGGCCGCACGCCCAGCGCATCGAAATAGTTCGCGGAAACAAGTCCACCGGACGCGCGTTCCGCCCGATCACCAACACTCAGCGTTGTGCCCACAATCCGATCAATGATGAACGACTCGAAAAGTGTGGAATTTTTTTGAAGATCGACAAAATCGGGATAGGAAAGTCCGCCCCTTTCCGCGCCACGGGTCGTGCCAGCCAGCGCGAACATTCGCCCCTGATGCGCGACGAGCGGGTAGGGGCGAATCAAAATTCCTTCGATCCAGCTGAACACGGCCGCGTTCGTGCCGATGCCAAGTGTTAAACAAAGGATCGCGAGAAGCGAAAACGTCGGACTGCGCAAAAGCATTCGCGCACCGAACCGGACGTCCTGGAGAAATTCCTCTGCCCATCTCCAGACGCGTTGCTCGCGCGCGACTTCCTTGATTTGCTCAACGCCGCCGAATTCTCGCAGCGCCGCATTACGCGCCTCTTTCGGTGACATGCCGGCAACGATGTTGCGCTCGGTCAAGGCATCGAGGTGCTGCTGTATCTCCGCGTTCATTTCCGCCTCGCGGCTTTGTTTTCGAACTAGCCCGAGCAGGCGAGAAAACCAGGCGCGGAATCGCGGCATAGACTACGAGGCAGCCAGAACGCGGTTGATTCCTGCAGTAATCCGCGACCAATGTTCTTTTTCTGCAGCGAGCTGTTTCCGTCCCGGTGCCGTTAATCGGTAATAGCGCGCCCGACCCGCAAAACATCCTGCGAAATCTGTTGGATGCGATCGGCAATGGCCAGGCCGTGTCTCGGTTCGTGTTGAAGCGCTTTTAAGATCAACATGTCGAGCGTGCCGTAAACAAGGTCCGGTTTCTCTTTAGCCATGGCGTTTCCCTCCTAGACAGTCTTGGTGAATAACTGTTCAATTATTTGCTCGGACTGTCAAGAGAATCGGACCTGTTGCCCGCGAAGGGGACATCATCCCTGCGGCTTATCAAACTTAGAATTCTCGATCGGGGTGTTGAACTCGATCTTGTCGATCTTGCGTGTTGAAGTTGGATTTTGGGTGTCAATCAATGAAAGGCGAATTGTTCCCGGCAGCTTCATACCTTCAACGTCGCGATAGTCATCGAAATCTGTCTCTTCCGGAATGACGCCGATCTTTGAGTTCATCTCAGTGACTCGTCGCAAGAGCAATCTGCTCTCCGAGTCGAAATACAGACGTTCGCGTTTTTGATCGGGCCTCGTCGCTTTGACCACATAGGCATCGTGATTGGCGATCTTGTCAGTCCCGATGACCTCGAATTTCGTGAACTGATCTTTGAGGTTCAAATTTCCGAACAAGGCGAGAGACAGTTTCACATCCTGCAGTTGCTGGCCCGCGAGTTCATTTACTCCGAACGCGGTTTTCTCCCAACCTCTTTGCTGGTTCAAAACCCGAATGCGCGTGCCCCGCTGAGTAGTCATGGTGTCGTAACCTTTGTCAGGAGCAATTTGATCCGCTTCGAAGGTGCCAGTTGAACCGCTCGCATTGGCAACCGTGCCGCGAATGACAGCGCTTTTAATTTTTTCGATGGCTGCCCGTCCCCCGATCGCATTTGTGTAATTGTTTAGAACTTCATTGGCGGCCGGCAACGGTGGCGTGGGGCTCGGTGATTGCGGCGGCGGTGCGCCTGGCGGTGGCATGAGTTTCAGGGCCACTGGAAAACTGGGCGCGCCCTGTGGAATCGCCTGGCCGCGATGGCAGGTATAGCAACTGATCTGCGGTTCGCCGTGAAACGTTGTCGCGTTGGCTTGCATCACCATTTTCATCATCCCGCGCGCGATCCGCTTTGTTTCCTTGTCGTCGGCGGCTGTATCCATTTGTCCATCCTTCATCACGTGGCAATAGGTGCACGCCACACCGAGCGACACGGTAATGAATTTCATCGTCGGAATCAGCTGCGATTCCGGCATCCCATTCAACACTTTAATGTTTTTATCGGCCTGCTCGACGGTTAGGCCGACCGCGCTCTCAAC
>QHPM01000229.1 GCA_003219095.1 Verrucomicrobiota bacterium | reverse complement strand
ATCAGGGTTTCCCGGATCTGTTTATGGTGGCTCAAGCGGATCCACTCCCGTGCGCGGCGGTGCAGTGTATCAGCGTCGGGTATCTGGCTTGAGCTTGATGTGTTCGTGATAAGTCTCCACCGTTCTGGTGCTTATCCCGACTGCTTGCGCCCGGCGTCCCACGTCGAGAATGCGCAAAAGTAAGACGGCTTGCCGGGCTGCTTGTGAATGGAGGACCTGAGGAATACACAATGGCATAACATTCATCCGCGTCACTTGTGGGCGTCAGTGCGTTTATCCCAGGCAAATGCGGTTCAGAAACACGGAGGGAAGGACATGGAGGTTCGAGTCCTCTCTTAAGTACTGCCCAACCGCTGGGGGCTCAAAGTGGATCGGTCAGACCCATCATTTCACCGCCGCCGCACCCGCTCGGCGAGATTCTTGCTTTGTATGACCGGGCCGATGAAAATCTCCGTCGTTATCCCCTGCTATAACGAGCGTGATACCGTTGCCGAAATCGTCTCGGCCGTTCGGACCGCCCCTCTGCCGGACATCGAGATCATCGTGGTGGATGACGGTTCGACCGACGGCAGCCGCACGATCTTGAAACGCAATGTCGAACCGATTGCCGATCGCGTCATTTACCACGGCCTTAACCGCGGTAAGGGCGCGGCTCTGCGCAGTGGTTTCGCCGCCGCCACCGGCGACATCATTCTCGTCCAGGACGCCGACCTCGAATACAATCCGGAGGAATACCCTCGCTTGCTCGAGCCGATCTTAAGCGGCAAAGCAGATGTCGTTTTCGGTTCGCGCTTTATGGGCGGAGGCCCGCATCGTGTCGTTTATTTCTGGCACATGGTTGGGAACAAATTGCTCACTTTGCTCTCAAACATGTGCACAAACGTCAATCTCACCGACATGGAAACCTGCTACAAGGCATTCCGCGCTTCCGTCATCAGGAACCTTGAGCTGCGCGAAAACCGCTTCGGATTCGAACCGGAAATCACGGCCAAGGTCGCCCGCGCCCGCTGCCGGATTTACGAAGTCGGTATCTCTTACGACGGCCGTACCTATGAGGAAGGAAAGAAAATCACCTGGCGCGACGGAATTCGCGCTTTCTACGCCATCATCAAATACAACTTCTTTGTTCGCGGTGGTAACGTCGTTCTTTCTAACGAGGATTCGTTGAATGAGCCGGCCGATAGTGTTGGGTTGGGACCGCACCTGAAACATTCCTGATGACGTCCCGCTTTTCTTACGGGCGCATTGCGCACGCAATGCTTTGGTGCGGATTGGCGGTCGCGTCCCTTGCGGTGAGCATTCCGAAAATTTATTCTGGCGCGACGGCATACCCGCTTCGTCCCACCGGCCCCCTCCACACTTGCGATAGCTATCTGAAATTTGCCACCGGCGCATCGGGTGTGTCGAAGGACCTGATCTCGATCTTTCAATCGATCACCGCGTCCAAGCGCGTCATCATCTTCACCCGCAAGGATGATGCGTTTAGTTCTGGTTTGGGAATGACGAGCGCATATCTCGCCTCGCCACATCTTGTCCGTTTATTCGAAATCAACGGAACGCATCCGGACAACGAACTTTCGAAGATGAATCCCGATGAAGTGGCAGCAGTGGTTTTTTGCCGTATTAACCGTCCTGCTTGGCTGCCGGCCGGGAAAGTATTCGGCTCGGGACTGGAAGTAGTCTCGATGCCGGAAACGGTGCGGCGATGAGCGCGCTCGCTCTGCTCGGCGCATTCGCGACACTTCTTTTCGCCGGCTATGGCCTGTTGGCTTTGCTGGTCCGTCAGGAGACACGATTTAGTCTCACGGAGCAAATCGCTTTCTCCTGGCTTCTTGGAACTGGGGCGGTTTCACTGTTTCTCTGGATTTTTGGTCTTTTTTTCCATGGGGTGCTGTTACGTGGTTCTGTTAGCATCGTTTGCCTTTCGCTGGGATTCGTCGGTTGGAGACGAATGGTGCCGCTACCGCCTCGGCGCACTCCGAAGTCCTTCGAAATTTTTCTCGGTATAATTATTCTCATTGAAATTACGATCGTCTTCTATCTGTCGTTTGTTCATACCCTTGGTTGGGACGGGTTGCTCAATTGGGAAATCAAAGCTCGCTACGCCTTTGCCAACGGCGGCGTTCTTCCCGCTACTTATTTTAGCGACAGCGGCCGCGCCTTTAGTCATCCGGAATACCCGCTGGCCATTCCTTTCACCGAGCTGTGGCTCTATCTCTGGCTCGGCGAAGCCGATCAATTTTGGGCGAAGCCGATCTTCCCGATTTTCTATGTCGTGGGAACCTTTTTGCTTGTCGCACTTGGCAAGCGGCTTGCCGGAAGAACATGGTTGGGATTGCTCCTGGCGGCGTTTCTATTTTTTGTCCCACAGATCACGGTCGAAGTCGGGAGTGCGATTGCTGGTTACGCGGATTTTCCGCTGAGTATCTTTTATCTTGCAGCAATCGGGTGTCTTTTCTGCGCCGCTGAACAGCATAATACGGTCTTTTTCCGCCTTTATGCCGCGTGTTTGGCGCTGCTCCCTTGGGTAAAACGCGATGGCGTAATCTTGTGGACCGTCGCCGCAGCTTGCGGAGTGTTTGTCATTTTACGGACGAAACGATCCCCGTTGTTTTTTTTGGGCTTCCTGCCGGGCCTGCTGATCATTTGTGGTTGGCATTTTTATTTAAGCACCATGCACGCGCTGCAGCCCGCCGACTTCCTGCCGATTAATCTGGAGAGCTTGGGCAGCCATCTCTACCGTATCCAGCCACTTTTTTCCGCATTTCTGGCCGAATTTTATAATCTTCCCACCTGGAGTCTGTTTTGGTTTGTTGTCGCCGTCGGCGTCGTCTACTTGCTTCGCCGGATGCCCGACCCAGGCGCCCTGGTATTATTCACGGCTCTGATCGTCCCGATTTTTTTGTATCTGTTGATTTATGTTTTCAGCAGCTGGCCAAGCTACCTCGATCATGTAGGGCTCTCGATTAGCCGGCTGTTAATGCACGTTGCTCCAGTTGGATTTCTGATCACCATCCTCGCGGTTTGCCGCGGAAGTGCGAAAAATCCGACGCGCGTCCATGAAGGCGGCATGGGTACTTGCGGAAGCGCAGGTTCCGAGCGAACGCCGATGGTTGAGCTCGCCTGAGGAAACTGCCGTTTCGCGTGATCCCGAAGTTGTTCGGGAAATGTTTGATCGTGTCGCAAGACGATACGACCTCGCGAACCACCTTTTAAGCTTTGGCCGCGACTTCTTTTGGCGCAGCCGGGCAGCTGAAATTGTCGCGAAGTGGAATCCAGCTTGTGTGCTTGATCTGGCCACCGGCAGTGGCGATCTCGCGCTCGCGCTTCAACAGAAAATATCTCACGCCCAAATCGTCGGCCTCGATTTTTCCAGCTCCATGCTCACGCTCGCCCGCCGCAAAGGAGTTCGGCACCTTATTGCCGCCGACGCTGTCCAATTACCGTTAGCAGAACAATCGTTCGACGCCGTAACCGTGGCGTTCGGTCTGAGAAACGTTCGCGATTGGGCTGCCGCGCTGCGGGAAATGCGTCGTGTCCTGACATCGGCCGGCCATTTGCTCGTCCTCGATTTTTCATTGCCGTCCAAGCCGATTCTTCGCTTCCTTTACCGATTTTATCTGCGCCGAATTTTGCCTTCGGCTTCCGCCATGATTACGCGCGAAAAAGAAGCTTACCAATATCTCGGCGCTTCTATCGAAAATTTTCCCAGCGGTCGTGCGATGTGCGATTTGATTGAGGCCAGCGGATTTCAAAATGTCACAGCCGAGCCGCTCACCGGCGGTATCGTAACGATTTACACCGCTAAAGCACCCGGTCATCCCGAGCAAAGTCGAGGGGATCCCGTAATGTTACCTTAAAGTTTCGCTGCGGGATTCCTCGACCCGGCTCGGAATGACTTCAGGGCGTCGGCGCGACTACCGGCGAAGTCCCGACCGAGGGCGACGCGCTTGCCGCGGGGGATGGTGATGGCGGTTGCATCAGCGCCGCTCGCAACGCGCTCAAGTCTGAGTTGCTAATTACAAAGGTGCCTTCATGTTCATCGGTCCGCGCCATAGACGTTCCCTCAGGTGACGGTCCGCTGATCGTCAGCTTGTGCGGCGCCTTGTCATCCGGCGAAGTAGTAAAGGTCGCGACGAGCTGCGGCTTATCGAACGTTGCCGGCGGGACATTTGCCACCCAGCGAATGGCGTGCAGCGCGGCGAGGGTATTCACCAGCGATTGCACATTCACAGGGTTGATCGGCCCGCTTCCCGCGACCCATTGCCATTGATTGTTCGGCCCGCGGATCAAGCTTTGCTCGTGATCGGTGAAGAGAGCTAAACGGTGAATTTGCTCCGGCTTGAACCGAAAAATTGTCAGATCCTGCCACTGCAACGGATCGGCAAAAATATTATCGAGCGTTGAGCGGTGAACCGCCACCACAAATGGCTCCTCTCCCACACGCGCGAAAATATTTTCACCATCGATTTTTCCGAATGCGATCGTCGCCAGAGGATGCTCGCCTGCCTGGGTCTCCGCCGTGTTCTCTGACGCAAAGGAGCTGAGGGTGACCGTCAATTGCGGCTTATCGAGACCATATTTCGGCAAATCGGACGCAACGTCTGCGACAAAGTTTGTTACTTGTTCGCCGGCGATCAGATCAACTAACCGACGTGCTTCTGCCGCATTGGCCGCTCGATTGTTTCGATTAACGATCGTCCAGTTTTGGTCTTTGCGGGCCAGCACCGTTTTTGTTTTTCCCGGAGCGTCAATGGTGATGCGATCCAGCTGGTTTTGATCAAAACGCACCAGGTGGCGATCACGTAAATCGTTTGGTCTGGTGCTCAAAATTGCTTCGATCTTGTTCGGCAACGTGTAAACGAACTTACGGGGTGTGAATCGGACGTACACCTGCTCCTTTTGTTTTTCGGGCACGCCTCCGATCTGCAAAATCTGGCCTTGCTTATCGCCGTCGGTAAAAATCGTTACTGTCCCCCGGGGCTCAGTCAGGCCGTAGGGATGCAGATCGCCAGCATCGTCGGCCACAAATTGAGCGATCCGGCTGTTCGTAATTTGCGCGATCAAATCGCTGACCTTTTGATCGTCGGCCCGGGCCCGCAACGGTTTCACGATTTGCCAGTGATCAGCTTGTTTTTGAAGTTCCATTTCACCGGCCGCGGTTTTGAGTGAAAGTCGCGTAACCTGTGTCGCAACCGTGTCGGTTAATTTGCGGTCTCGAAATTCCTCCGGCTTTTTCGAAATCTGGTTCTTGATCGATTGCGCGGCGAGGAAAACATCTTTCGAATTCTCCAGTCGCACATAGGTCTTGCCTTCCAGAGCGGCGTTGTTGCCGAATAGAATCGCCGGCGGTGCGTTCGCGCCTTCGAGCTTGAGCCGAAGCTTTGCTTTGGCCACGCCGTATTCCGCCATCCGGCTCTTGTCCGCCTCGATTTCCTTTCCGCTGATGGTGGT
>QHPM01000228.1 GCA_003219095.1 Verrucomicrobiota bacterium | reverse complement strand
CCATCGCCGCCTTTAATGTGTTTTCGATCGCAAGCGCGCCGCCTTCGATAAAGAGATAGCGGTCGAGCGGCGGGAATCCGGCCACGCGAGAAAACGTTTCCACGAATTCCGCGTAGGCCTCCGAATAAACATCCGAGTTTGCGACTTTGAATTTGGCCGCGCGCAGTAAGTCCTCTTTTACTGCCGGCTCATCGAAATGCGGATGATTGAACCCGATGGTGAGCGACCCGAAAAATCCGTAGAGATCGATCAGACGTCGGCCGGTTGCTACATCATACAAGTAAGAGCCGCGACTTTTTTCGAGATCGATTACGATCTTGAAGCCGTCCATCAGCACATGTTTCTCCACCGCGCGCAAAGCCCATGCCCCGTCATGGACGGCGCCCTTCGTTTCGGCAATGCGACTCCGCTTTTTTGACGGGCGGGCCGCTTCTGTGAGCACAGGCGGCATAGACTCGAATGATACTCTGTAAGGTAGTTTCGGTCAACCGGCTACGGGGGCTTTAGTGGAGGGACTCGCCGCGGCGAGCCCCACATTTAGGGACGCGACAGCGCGCGTCCCTCCACAGAATTAAAAAAACGGATTAAGGCGTGCTAATTTCAACTACTTCGCGATTGCGAGGGCGTTTCTTTCCGCGGTGACTTTGGCCAGCGCGTCGTTGTATGACGCGAGATCGATTGCGTAGACGCGGTTGCTTTCGGTGTCGCTGTGGAGAAGATCGCGCTTACGTAATTTCAGTTGTTCATTCACGTCGCGCAGTCGTTCGAGTTCTCTTGCGTTGGCGGCGCGACGCTGATCCAGCGTTGGCGTCGGCGCCGCCGCAGCAGAGTTTGTCTTTTTTGAAGGAACCGGCTTTTCCATCGCGTATCCGACGGTTTGCGTCGCCTGCGGCGCAAATAACGTCGTGCGACGACTACCCCCTGGGCTGAAATTCAATCCCGGTCTCATGACGACAAAGCCAAAAATGCATACGAGGGTGGCAACGCGAAAAAGATACGAATTGCGCGCTTGTTCCGGATAATTCAGGCGGAAGAACAGCGGGCCGAACGGAAGAAAAACTCCGAGCGCCCACCAGACGCTGATATCGATCGCCGCCATCAGCAGGAGAACGCGAGAAATCAGCGCGCAAACGATGGCAAGGCCCAGGAAAACGAAGGAGACCATCCCAGTTTTCGAGCAACCGCGGTGCCAGCAGAAACAAGGAACGGCGGCTTCCAAGCCGCCGACTTAAGCAAACGGCGGTTTGGAAACCGCCGCTCCTTGATGGCTGGCAGATACGCTTCTAACCTGTCTCGGCCGACGAAGATCTTGTTCGTCGATGTTGTAACTCGTCGGGCTGGAAGCCCGACGGCCGAGTCAGGCAGGATGCCTAATCTCCGTGGTTACACAATTCCCCTGCGAAAACTTTCGTGTTTTCCGGCTAGCAATTCCTGGGTCAGATCGTAGCCGGCGCGGTCAGCATTGCGCGAGGTACCGGCAAAATGATGATCGATTCGCATTTTGGCGGAGCGACAGAAATAACTCGCGACCGAGAGGACTTCATCAGCCGGCTCACCGGAGTCGATCTTGTATTGCGCGAACGAGCATGTAGCACTGATTGCGAAAAGTTCCGTCGCGATCCCAACGAAACGCGAGAGCAACAATTGCTCGCGATCCAGCTTCGGGCCGAAGCGCGCCATGGCGTGAAATAATCCGCGCGCCAATTTCTTGCTTGTGCGCGCGGCGTAGCGGGCGTGCGGGCGTAGATCGGGATGAAGTTTGTCGAGTTTGCCGGCATTCGCGAGCAACCACTGTTTCGGATACCAGCCGGCGTAAAACTTTCCGGAAGTAAAAACAGCTTTTAATCGCTGCGACATGGGCAACTGGGTATTGAAGATAGCACCCCCAACTTTCAAATGCGGATCGAGCGCTTCGCGCGCGATAAACAGCCGCATGATTTCGCTCGAGCCTTCGAAAATCATGTTGATGCGGCAATCCCGCAGAAAACGCTCGACCGCGACCGGTTCCTCCCCCCGGCCCGCCAGCGATTCCGCCGTTTCGTAACCGCGCCCTCCGCGCACCTGCATCGCTTCATCGGCATTGCGCCAGGTCGTTTCTGTCGCCCACATCTTGCACATCGCGGTTTCGATCCGCAGATCTCCCGCTTTGCGATCGACCAGCGCACTGGTTAAAAATGTCATCGCTTCCATCGCGAAAACATTGCCCGCCATCTCCGCAATTTTTCCGGCGATGGCGTAGTGTTGGCCGATTGGCACGCCCCATTGCACGCGTTCCTTGGCCCATTTACGGCAGATCTCGAGCAGACGCTTCGATAGACCGACGCACGCCGCCGGAATCGTCAGCCGTCCCGTGTTTAGAGTCGTTAGCGCGACCTTCAACCCCTGGCCTTCGTTCGCGATCATGTTTTCGCGCGGCACGTGCACATTGGTAAATTTCACGATGCCGTTGTAGAGCGCGCGCAGGCCCATGAAGTGACAGCGATAAGTGATTTCGAGCCCGGGCGAATCGACGTCGACAATAAAAGCGGTGATCTGCTTGCGCTCCTTGCCGTTCACGATTTTCGGCGGCGTCTTCGCCATCACCACCAGCACGCCGGCTTTGATTAAATTCGTGCACCAGAGTTTTTCGCCATTGAGGATAAAGGCGGACCCGTCTTCGGTTGGATCGGCGCGCAAACTCATGTTCGCGGGATCGGAGCCGGCATTCCATTCCGTCAGGGCGAAGGCCGAGATTTCGCGGCGCGCCACTCGCGGCAAATATTTTTTCTTCTGCTCTTCGGTGCCGAAAAGGAGCAGTGGCTGTGGAACGCCGATGGATTGATGCGCGGAAACGAGCGCAGTCAGGTTTGCGTCCCAACTGCCGAGCAGCATCGCGGCGCGGCCATAATTTACCTGTGACAAACCGAGGCCCTCGTATTGCTGGGGAATTTTCACGCCGAACGCACCCATCGCGAAAAGTTCTTCGATGTTTTTCTGCGGAATCTCGCCGGTCCGATCGATCTCATCGGCATCAACGTGGTCCCGCAGATAATTTTTTAGCTCGGTGAGAAACGCCTCGCCTTTGGCGCGGTCTTCCTCACTCTGTGCGGGATAGGGAAAAATGCGCTCGAAACCGAATTTTCCGATGAAGAGGTTGCTGGCGAAGCTGCCGCGTTCATCGAGTGGATCACGCGATGCTTCCGCCAGCTCGAGCGCGGCGGCCTTGCCCGCGGACATCTTGGAAGTGTCAATGATGGGAGCGGCGCCGGGCTTCGGGGTGTCTTTTACACCGGTTTCGGCTTTGACTTGTTCCGGCGGCGCTTCCAGCGGCGTTTTCATAAGGAAGATAGCCTTCCGGGCTGTCTTGGCCGACCGGGTTCAAGCTTGTCGATTTTATTGTCCTCCAGGCACGGCAGGCTTGAAAACCGGCCGAGACAGGCAAGCTGCCTGTCTTCCGAATGCTCGCGACCCTCAATTCTCATAAAACTTCGTTCCATCACGCGCACGCTTCTTGAGCAGTTCGCACGGCATATATTTCTCGTTAGTTCTGGCAAGTTTTTCCATCGCTTCCACCAGTTTTTTTATGCCAAAGTTTTCCGCGAAGCGCAATGGTCCGCCCCGCCAGGCCGGGAAACCGGTGCCGAGAATCATCCCGTAATCGGCGTCCTCCGGTGAAGCTACGACAATCTCTTCCACACAACGCGCCGCCTCGTTCACCATCAGGAACATCAGGCGAAGACTCACGTAATCCTGAGCGAAGCGTAGCGGAGTCGAAGGATCCCGTTGCGTTACCTTTAAGGTTCCGCCGCGGGATCCCTCGACTTCGCTCGGGATGACCGGTTGCGTAGCGCGCCACTTCTCGATCTCGGCATTCGCGGTTTGTGTCTTGCCTTCGTACTTATAGAACCCCTCACCGGATTTTCGGCCGAGCATTTTCGCTGATTGCATTTCGTGCAGAATTTTCGGCGCGCGATCGCGTTTGCGGTAAGCTTTCTCCAGAGTATTCGCGATATCGACGGTGATATCGACGCCGATCTCGTCGATCAGCCGCAATGGCCCCATCGGCATTCCCCATTGCAGAAGCGTATCGTCTATCTCCGGCCCGCTCACGCCGTTTTCAAAAAGCTCCGCGGCCTCGAGCAAATAGGGAAAGAGGACGCGGTTAATAAGAAACCCGGGACTGTCGCGCACAATCACTGGCAGCTTCGCGATCTGCCGGACGAACCCGAGCGCACGCCCAATCGTCTCGTCAGACGTCTCCGTCCCAACCACAACTTCGACCAATTTCATTCGGCTGACGGGATTAAAAAAATGCATTCCGATAACGCGCTCGGGCGTTTTGGTTTCGACGGCCAGATCGGAAATTGGCAGAGCGGAAGTATTCGTGGCCAGCATCGCGGCATGTGGCGCTTTCTGGGCAAGGTCGCGGAAGATCTGTTTTTTGATTTCCAATTTCTCCGAGGCCGCTTCAATCACGACCTGGACGTCGCGCATCTCAATCGGGGCACTCGATGCCACGATGCGGGCGCGTCCTTCCTTTGCTTTTTCTTCCGTCATGATTCCACGTTTGACCGCGCCGGCGTAAATCTTCTCGACGTTGGCGAGTCCGCGCGTCAGCTCCTCCGTTCCGACGTCACGCAAAATTACCGAAACTCCGCGCGAGCTGAGCCACTGCGCGATGCCGCTGCCCATTACGCCGGCGCCGATCACCGCCGCATGCGTGATTTTCTCCGGCGTTTGCTTCGAGCTGCCGCGTCTGTATTTCTCCGCCAGGAAAAAATTGCGGATCAAATTTTGCGTCGCATCGGTCTCGCCGAGTTCAACAATACTATCAAGCTCCATTCGCAGCGAGTCGTCGACTGTTCCGCCCAACCCTTTCGTAATTACTTCGAGAGCGCGCCCTGGCGCAGGATTTCCACTGACGCGTGGCGCCGGTATCGCTCGTCCCTCACCGGTGGCTGTGCCGTCCTCCTCTCTCCGGGGGAGAGGGTGGGGTGAGGGCCTTTTCCCATTAGTGATTTTCTTTTTTGCCGCCTCGAGCAGTTGATCGCGCGACACAATTTCATCAACCAGTCCGAGCTGTTTCGCCTCCGCCGCAGAACACAACTTGCCTTTCAGAATCACTTCCACCGCTTTTTATCAAACCGAGCGTTGTTTCGGGCAAACCAATGCGCGTTGCCGGATCATCGCTCGCGATTCGCCAATCGCATGCCAGCGTAATTTCGTAGCCGCCGCCCGCGCAGGCACCGTGAATCGCGGCACAGGTCGGAATTTTTAGCGCGGCCAGCCGATTGAAAATACGTTGTCCCTCTGCGATGAACGCCCGCATTTCGCCAGTCTGGGCCTGATGCAACAGTGTTTTCAAATCCGCCCCGGCGATAAAAATCGATTTCTTGGCCGACAAAATCACGACGCCTTCGAGCGAATCTTCCGCTTCGATGAAATCGAGCTGTTGATCGAGATCGCGCAAGGTTGTGGCATCGAAAATATTCGCTCCCGATTCCGATCGATCGAAGGTGAGCAGACAAATTCCATTGTCGATCTCGCGTTGAAACATTGATGCCGTCGTGATTACGCTCATCGTGATTTATTTTGGCCGGTTTCAGGCGAATGCCAAGCGCGGAGCGAGGGGATTGGAGTAATGGAGTGGTGGAGTAATGAGCCGGTGACTCTTCTCTTTTCATCACTCCATCCCTCCAATACTCCCGGGGTACTCGTTGCACTCGACTGTTGTGAATGTTAGAACTCGACCGGCGTTGCGCCTACGCTGCTTATGGTCGGCAAAATTCTGATCCCGGAAATTCGCAGCCTGATTGAGGCGCGCGATTTCGCTGGTTTGCGTGAATTATTCAGCGAATGGCCGCCGGCAGACGTCGCTGAAGTCATTGTCGATATGCCGGAAGACGATCGCGTCATCATCTTTCGCGTTTTGCCAGCGGCACTAGCGGCAGACGTTTTCGAGTACCTCGACGTGGACACGCAACAGTCCTTGCTACGTTGCATGGCACACGAACAGGTCGCCGCGATTCTCAACGAGATGTCGCCGGACGATCGCACTGCGTTGCTCGAGGAAATGCCGAGCGCGGCGGCGCGTCAACTAATTCGGTTGCTCACGCCGGAAGAGCGGCGCGTAGCGACATCGCTCCTTGGTTATCCGGAAGGCAGCGTTGGCCGTTTGATGACACCGGACTTTATCGCGGTGCCGGAGGATTGGACGGTGAAGGAAGTGCTCGATTATGTCCGCGAGCACGGCCAGGACAGCGAAACGCTCAACATCATTTATGTGGTGGACGACCGTGGAAAGCTGATCGACGACCTGCGTATTCGCGAGTTTTTGCTCAAACCGCTGACGGCAAAAGTCAGCGAGATCCGGGACGAGACCTTTGTCGCACTGAGCGTAAGTGATTCGCAGGAGGCAGCGCTCAATTCATTTCGAAAATACGATCGCATCGCCTTGCCGGTGATCGATTCCGCCGGCGTGTTGGTCGGCATTGTAACGAGCGATGACATGCTCGATGTGGCCGAGGAACAAGCGACGGAAGCCATCCAGAAAATCGGCGGCATGGAGGCGCTGGACGAACCCTACACGACCATTCCGCTGCTGCGCATGGTGAAGAAACGAGCCACCTGGCTGATCATTCTCTTTCTCGGGGAAATGCTGACCGCTACTGCGATGCAGGGTTACAACGGCGAGATCGAGAAGGCCGCGATCCTGGCGATGTTTTTGCCGTTGATCATTTCCAGCGGCGGCAATTCCGGCTCGCAAGCGACGACCTTGGTTATTCGCGCGATGGCGCTGGGCGAATTGGGCTTGCGTGATTGGTTTCGTGTCGTGCGCAAGGAACTTCTCTCGGGACTTTCTCTCGGGCTGATACTGGGAGGGATCGGCTTTTTCCGAATCGCGCTGTGGCAATACTTACACATTTTTGACTACGGAAAGTATCATTGGCTAATTGGCTTTACGGTGGGTGCTGCGCTTGTCGGAGTCGTTTTGTGGGGCACCATCAGCGGGGCGATGCTTCCATTCCTGCTCCGTCGACTTGGACTCGATCCCGCAACTTCATCGGCGCCATTCGTAGCTACGCTGGTCGATGTAACGGGATTAATTATTTATTTTAACGTGGCGCTGTTCATCCTTCGTGGCACGCTGCTTTGATGAGGCAACATTTATGATCTCAATCGGCAGATTTCTCGGGCACGACCAAAAGTTTTACGACCTGCTCGAAGCGAGCGCGCAACAGGCTGACAGCAGCGTCCACCACCTGGTCGATCTCTTGGGCAGACTGCAGGACAATGAGTCGCCTCAGGACCTGGCGAAATTTGCGGAGAGCCGTCGCGAAGACAAGCGTATCACCCAGGAGTTGACCGAGCAGCTTTCGAAAACTTTCATCACACCGCTGGAACGCGAAGACATCCAGGAGCTGGCGGCGGCTCTCTACAAGATTCCGAAGACGGTCGAAAAAATCGGGGAGCGCATTTTGATCTCGCCGCAGGATTTGCACGGCTGGAGTTTTCGCAAGCAGGTGGAGCTTCTCGATCAAGCAGCCGAAGCGGTGCTGGCGATGGTAAAGCAGTTGCGCAAGGGCATGAACATCACAACCGCACGCGAGATGAACGATAAACTACAAACGATCGAAGGCGAAGCGGACGATCTTGAGCTGGAACTTTTGCGCGATCTTTACCAGGGCGATTATTCACCGAAGCACATTATTTTTCTGCGCGATCTCTACGAGTTGCTCGAAAAAGTAATCGATCGCTGTCGCGACGCCGGCAACGTCGTCCTGCAGGTTGTTTTGAAGAATACTTAATCGCCGCGCCCACCGCGCAAGATCGACATGTTGCTTTTCCTCATCGTCGTCCTCGCGGCGGTAATTTTTGAATACAGCAACGGTTTTCACGACGCGGCCAACGCCATCGCAACCGTCGTCTCGACCAAAGTTCTCACGCCGCGGCAGGCAATTGCGATGGCCGCATTCTTTAATCTGACCGGCGCGCTGCTCGGCGGCGCTGTTGCTTCCACGGTCGGCAAAGGTTTGGTCGATACGGAAGTCGTCACCATGTGGACCGTGCTCAGCGCGGTGCTGGCCGGATTTATTTGGAACATGACCACGTGGTGGTTTGGCTTGCCCTCGAGCTCGAGTCACGCGCTCATCGGCGGTCTGTGCGGCGCCGCGCTTGCCACTGCGCACGGAAATTGGTCGGTCATCAAATGGCATGCCGGTGTTTGGCCAAAAGTGATCGTGCCAATGATCACATCACCGATCGCCGGATTTATCCTCGGTGGTCTTGTCATGTTCTTGCTCTTTCTGTTGCTACATCGGCTCACGCCGCACTTCATCCATCAGTTTTTCGGCAAAGCGCAAATCGTGAGCGCGGCCTGGATGGCGCACAGTCACGGCACCAACGACGCCCAAAAAACAATGGGCATTATCACGCTCGCGCTTTTCACCGGGACCAAAGCCGGCCGGTTCGATCACCTCCCAGCGTGGCTGGAATTTTTGAAGACGCCGGTCTTCGCAATGCCGTTGTGGGTAAAAGTGCTTTGCGCTGCAACCATGGCGGTCGGCACCGCCGCCGGCGGTTGGCGAATCATTCGCACGCTCGGACATCGCGTGGTGAAA
>QHPM01000227.1 GCA_003219095.1 Verrucomicrobiota bacterium | reverse complement strand
CATCAAAGCGTTGTCCGCGGCGAGATCGATAATCGCCGGCGCGGGTGCATTGAAGGATGGATCACACTGGTCGGGGTCGAGCGGCCGATCACGCTAGAGTTGACGGGAAATTGTTTACGTGATCTGGCGGGATGTGTCGTGCGATTTGAAAATCCGCGTCCGCTGGCAACGGAGAGCGAGCAGATCCAGCCCGCCTCTTTGCAGCGCGGCGTTGCCGGCGAGATCACGGCTTCGCGCAAAGTGCGGGTTCTCGATGTGCCGCTGGAAGAAGCGAGCCGTCTAACGAGATCGGGTACGGCGCCGCCAGAACATTTTGCCAATGTTCTTTATCTGGAATGGTTCAGCGAAGCCAATGGCCGGGTGGTAGTCGAGGGCAGCGACTATGAAATCGAGCTTTCAGCGGCGGAGTGGAAACTTTCGCCGGAAGATGAGGAGCAGCAAATTGCTTCCTCCCACGAGGCGCTGCGCGCCTGGCTGCAACGGCTCGATCAACTCGGCCTGCCGGATCCCGAAGAAGAGGAATTTGAAATTGAGGATGAATCACCGCTCGATGAATTCGGTTACGAGAAGTTCATGCGCGAATCGGACGCGCGCACGGACAAGTACATGAAGTTATTCGAAAAGTATGAGGGGCATCCTGATCGCGAAAAAATCGTGGCGCGCGAAATGGGTTGGACCTGGCTGGAGGAGGCGTTGGAAGCAGATGAGCGGGGAGCACTTCCCCCGCGCGAACGAGAAGAGATTCCGCCGCTCGAGCCAAATCCGTTGACCGAAGGAATTGATTGGGTGCGCGACAAAGATGGTCACATTCATCATCCGCTGACGAAGCGTGCCTTCGAAAGCGGAGTAGCAATGTGGCATTTCTGCGATGATCACGATCTGCTTGAGGACAATGGCGACAGTGATCTCTTCGAAATGGTTTTTCAGTTCCAAACGGCCGGCGCAAAGATCGCCGGCGCGCTCGATAGCCTGGCCTATGACGAGGATGATTCCCGCGAGGGCGGCTTTGTGGTTGCGGCCCTGAAACGGGCGCTCAATTATTTGCACACCAGCATGGCGGCAGCGGACAAGGTTGCGCAGAAAAAGTTGCTTCCTCAGGAGCGGCTGGATTCGTTTCGCACGGAATTATTTGAGGTGCGGGAGAAAATCCTCGAGCTGATGCAGCGGTTTCGCGCGAAACGGTTCTAGAAGCTGTGGTCCGCTATTACGACGCCCTAGCGAGCGGAGCGGCTAAACCTCGTTAGATAAGCTCTAATTTGCTGCCGGCGACTGAATGTGCTCCGCCCTCAGGCCGAGGCCGATGAACCGCGCTGGAAGCGAACGCAAAGCCGGAAACCATTGAAAGAGCCTGAGCAAAATTGGAAGCGAATCTCCGCTTTTGGATTCGCGTCCTGTCACTACTCGGCGGTGAATGAAAGCCTGCATTGTCTGGATCACACGGGTAGGCCATTCGCGACGTGCTTGCACTTGCTTCAAGTCAGTGACCGACACTGGCCCGGCTCTTAATTTTGCCGCCAGCAAATTTGCGGTCGCGACCGCGTCTTGTAACGCGAGGTTAATGCCGACGCCACCGGCGGGCGACATGGCATGGGCGCTGTCACCAATGCACAGCAGGCGTTCGCGATACCAGTGTCGCAGGCGGTTGATCTGGACGGTGAGCAGTTTGATCTTCGCCCAATCATCCAGCTCCGCGATTCGATCTTCTAAGAACGGTCCGAGGCGAATGATGTCGCGATGCAAGGTGGGAAGGCCGCGTTGCTTGATCGCGTCGAAGTCGCCTTTTGGAATAACAAAACCGACCTGGAAATAATCGCCGCGGTCGAGGAGCACGAGCAGTTTCCCGTGGCGAAAAAATCCAAGCGATTGTGGCGGATCGTTTTTCCGTTTGGAAATGCGCATCCAAAGGACGTCGATCGGCACGCCCAGTTCCTCGATCTCGAACTTTCCTTTCGTGTGTATAATCGAGTGACGACCGTCCGCACCAATGATCAGGTCAGCGCGCACTTCGCGTTCGCCGTCTGGCGTTTTCACGTGGACGCCCGAAATGCGGTCATTTTCAAAAAGCAGATCGATGACTTCATGTTGCAAGTGCAGAGCAAAGGTGGGGAACTGCTTGGCGCGGCTGGAGAGAAAGTCGAGAAAATCCCATTGCGGCATGAAAGCGATAAATTTGCAGCGCGTCGGCAAACGCGAGAAATCGGCGATCGCGACGCTGTTGCCGTTGATTACGCCGCACAGTTCGCGAAGTTGTTGATGCGGGCGCTTGAGAAATTCGTCGAGCAATCCGAGCTCATACATCAGTTCGAGGGTGGAAGGATGAATGGTGTCGCCGCGGAAATCGCGGTTGAAATCCGCGTGTTTTTCCAGAACAACGACATCTACTCCGGCGCGCGCGAAGAGATAGCCGGTCATCATGCCTGCTGGGCCGCCGCCGACAACGAGGCAGCGCGTTCGGATCTCGGGTAGCGTGCTCATAGATCAACCGAATGGTGGGAAAGACTGAGACCTTCTCAGATTAACGTGTGGAAAAGAGTGAAGCTAATTACAATTGTCTGCACCAGAAAGATGAGGGCGTAACACTGATGATAGCGTTCATTCCGCGTCATCGCGGCCATCGCTAGTCCAGCGAAAAAGAGCCCACCGCTGATGAAGTACAATGGCCCTAATGCCAGAAAATGCGGGATGCCTTTCAACAGGGTATCTAGGAAATCGACTGGCGTGAACAGTGCGAAGAGGACGAAGAATGCGCGATGATTAGAGTAATAGTGAGTTTTGTAATCAACGAACTCATTCGGAGCAGACTCGGGTGGAAAAAGAATGATAGAGGCCAGGTATAAGATCGTGGGTGAAATCAGAACAAAGATAAAAAGGAAAAACGTCCACGGCTGCTCGTTGCGCCAGCGATAGAAAATCCACCACGCCACCACCAAGTACAGAAACAGATTCACGACCCAGACGGCGTGCACCCAATAAAGACGGCGGCGCGAGCGCGCCTGCAGCATTTCGCCGACGCCGGCGAGGACCCGTGTCATTCCCAAAGCCAGAATGATCGAAATGAGGACGGAGAGGTAACTGAACGGATCCATGGAGTTCTCGTTGAATCGTTAAAGCGTTACATCGTTAAATCGGCTCTGCATAAGATTTCTATCGTTCCGGCAAACTTTCGGCATAGGGATGTTTGCAAGTCTGATGGAAAGCAGAAACAGATGCAAAAAAGTTTGGGCGCTGACGCGGCGGCGCTCTCCAATTGCAAGCTCGGGGACACGCTTCGTCGTGTCCCAAACTACAGACAGGGCGCGGCCCCGTCACAGTTCGACCACGCGTGCTGAAATCGAAGGGACATGCTTCCGCATGTCCAATCTTGGCCCTCGTCCGTCCATGATATTGGGATAAGCGAGTTGAACTTTTTCTGATTGTTTAATCGAGCATGAGCATGAGAATGAGTATGCGCATGATCAAATCACGATACGACGTCGTTATCCTTGGCGCCGGGCATAATGGGCTCGTGGCCGCGAGTTATCTCGGTCGGGCTGGCCTTAGCGTCCTTTTGTTGGAAAAAAACGATTATATCGGAGGAGCGACTACTTCTCAGAGAGTCTTTCCTGACTATGACGCCCGACTCTCACGCTATTCCTATCTCGTTAGCCTTTTTCCCGAGAAAATCATTCGCGACCTCGGCTTGAATCTGGAGCTACGGCGGCGCGCGACCGGATCCTTCACACCGTACACCAGGAACGGGCACCATGACGGATTGCTCCTAAGCAATGTCGATGAGGAGGTGAGCCGGAGGTCGATGATCGATCTGACCGGCAGCAACAAAGAGCACGAGCAGTTAAAGAAGTTATATAACCTCTCGCGCGTTTTCGCCGAGCATTGCTGGGACAGTATGTTGGAACCCCTGGTCTCGAAAGAAGAGTTTCGCCGCCGGTTTGATGTCGATGATGTTTCGCGCGAAGCCTGGCGCAGTTTGGCGGAGGAGCCGCTCGGGCATGCGATCGAGCGTTATTTGCAAAATGATCTGGTGCGCGGGCTTGTCCTGACCGACGCGAAGGTCGGTCTCTTTACTCATCCGCATGACCCGTCGCTGGTGCAGAACCGTTGTTTTCTTTATCATCTAATTGGAAACAAGACGGGAGAATGGAAGGTGCCAGTGGGAGGAATGGGCAGGGTGGCGCGTGAATTAGAAGAAGCGGCCCGACGAAGCGGGGCTGAATTTCTAACGGATATTAGGATACGCGCACTGGGATTGAAAGGAAAAAGCCCTTCCGTTGAGTTCGATATGGCGGGAAAAAAGGAGACAATCGAGGCGCGGTTTCTCCTCGTAAACTTCGGCCGCAACGTGCTGGCGAAGTTTACCGGCAAACCGTTTCAGCCAGACGCGACCGATGAGGGCTCGGTCTTCAAGATCAACATGCTGTTGCGCAGGTTGCCGGAGTTGAAGGCGAAAAAGTACCCGGCGGCCGAAGCGTGGTGCGGAACGTTTCACAGCGACGAAGGGTATGAGCAGATGAATCAGAGCTACGCCCGGGCGGCGCAGGGACGACTACCGGAGAAAACGCCTTGCGAAGTCTATTGTCATACCCTGACAGACGACAGCATTCTCGCTCCGGATTTGCGTGAGCAAGGTTATCATACCATGACGCTGTTCGGACTGGATGCGCCCTGGAGCCTGTTCGCGCGCGACAATCGAACACTGCGAAAGGAAGCGGAGAAGAAATTCCTCGCCAGTATGAACCAGTGGCTGGAAGAGCCGCTGGAAGATTGTCTCGCGGTCGGACGCGACGGCAGTCTCT
>QHPM01000281.1 GCA_003219095.1 Verrucomicrobiota bacterium | reverse complement strand
CTCAGGATCGAGTTAACATTTGAATGTTGCAGATGCAACACTAAAATGTTAACTCGTCTAATAATGCGGCGTCGCTACCGACGGCGTGGGTTTGGGCGCGAGGTCGCTCTCCACTTTGTGGAGCAAGTTCAATGCGGGCGATTCCGGCACAATCCGCAAGACCCTGCGAGCAAGATCGAGGGCGCGGTTCGGTTTGCCGGATTTTATGAAAGCGTCGCATTCTTCCAGGACGCAGCGGATGATGTCATCGCGTTTGGAATAGGCGCCGCGGGCCTGTTCCAGGGCCGCGATTGCGGTGGGAAATTTGCCATCGCGCATTTCCATTAGTCCGATGTCCTCCATCATGGCGGCGTTACGGGAGCGGGCGGCAGCGATGCGGGCTTGAGTGCGATAATCGGAAGGCTCGAGCTTGCTGTTCTTGATTGCGAAGTCGTGATAGGCGCGCCATCCGGCGGCGGACTTCGGCGGAGTTTTTGAATCGATCTGGGTCCAGGTAAGATAGGGACGATAAAGTGGATCTCCCAAGGCCACTCCCATCCAGGAGAGCACTCGCGACGACATGAACACGCTTTCCGCAAAGGTGAAGCCGTGCAGCAAGCGATCGTTCAGAACGTCGAGATGCGCGGTCAGCTCGAGATAGGGCTCGTAAACGTTGCCGACCGTAGCAGCCGCGCCCCGCGAGACCAGTGGGCCAGCCCACCCCGAATTCTCATCGCGCAAGGTTGCTGCGCTGTAGGAATGAATGTGTACGGCGACCGCACCCGGTACGAACTTAAAGCCCGGCTGATTGAACGGGCCAGCGATGTTTCCGGCATACCATCCATAATAAAGAGCGCAGTCGCTCACCGGAAAAGCATCGGGAAAGACCGTCGGCAAATCATCGAACACCACTGGCACACCCTCCTTATGACATTGATCCACAATCGCCCGCATCCAGGCGTCGCCGATTTCCTTGCCACCACTGGATTCATGGGCACCATCTACGAATGCGCGTCCCCACAGTCCGTTTTTCTCCGCCTCGATCGCGTCGGTAATCATTCGTCGCACCGTCGCGCTCTCCGGCGCATCGAGCCGAGTAACGAGGAGAAGAGGTGCTGCGGTCAATTCGGCAATCGGACGGAATCCTTGAAAATAAGGATTAGTAATCACACCAGAGATTTGTCTGGTGAAGAAACCGAGTGTGCTCAACTCCGAATCAACTGAAGCTTCGTTGCGGCCTTGAACGGGACCGCCGCCCGCCGGATTATCACCCGGATACGGCGTCGTCGTAGGACGTATCTTCAGCGGCATGCCCGCGCCACCATTGTCGCTCCTCAAAAATTTTCCGTAATGGCTCGGCGACGGTGGTGTCGTATTGCTCGCGGGAGATTTCTTCTTCCGGCGGACAGTCAAGCCCGACCACATGATCATCGGCGATTGCGCGTTTCTCGGCATAAAATTTCGCAAGCACTGCTGAGTCGGGAACGGCGGTGTTAAAAATTACGATGGTTTGGGCCGGCAAATTCTCCGCTGCGTATGCGCTCCCGCGGACAATTACGAGCATGAGCGTGAGCGTGAGGGATTTCATTGAAATCTCAGCTTCAGCCCGTCGTAAGCGAGGTGGGTATGCGGCGGCAGATTTTGCTCGAACGCTTGCGCCAGCTCATGCGCGATGTGGATGAAATAAGTTTCTTTGGGCTGGACGCGGGTTGCGACTTCGAGCGCTTGCGCGACGCTCATATGAGTGGGGTGCGGCTTCTCACGCAGCGCATCGATGATTAAACATTCAACTCCCAGAATTTTCTGCGCGATCTCATCCGGCACCGCACTGCAATCGCTGAGGTAAGCGATGAGATTGCGCTCGACGCGCGAAAACATGTAACCATTCACCTCTGCCTCGCCATGCGGAACCGGCAACGGCGTGATTATTGTTTCACCCAACCGAAATGGACCGGAAATAAGATGCGGCTCGGGTTTCAAATAATAGGGAAACGGGTTGGGGGTCGCTTTAAAAGCGAACATAAAAACGCGCTCGAGATCGGCCATGGTCTTGGCAGAGGCATAGACCGGCATCGAGCCGCGTTGCCAGGAAAACCGCCGCAGATCGTCGAACCCCATAATGTGGTCGGTGTGCGAGTGAGTGAAAACGACCGCATCGACGCGGCGGATATTTTCGCGTAAAGCCTGCGTGCGGAAGTCTGTTCCGGTATCGACGATAAAGGCGGTCTCGGGCGTTTCGATGTAAACAGAAGAGCGCAGGCGTTTATCGCGCGGATCGGAGGAGCGACAAACGGCGCAATCGCAACCGATCATTGGCACACCTTGCGAAGTCCCGGTGCCGAGAAAAGTGAGAGTGAGTTCGGAGTTGAGAGTTGCGGGTGAAGAGTTCAAGATTTTTCGGCGCGCGCACTCTCAACTCTGAGCTCTCAACACTCAACCGATGCTTCTCCAACTCCTACGTATCAAAAATCTCGCGGTGGTTGAGGATTTAGAATGGGAAATTGCATCGGGATTCACTGCCATCACCGGCGAGACCGGCGCCGGCAAATCAATCATAATCGGCGCGCTCCAATTGTTGCTTGGTGACCGTGGCGACAAGTCGCTGGTCCGTACTGGCGCGGAGACGTGCACAGTCGAGGCAATTTTTCAGGGCAATGATTTCGCGAAATGGAATGCGCGCTTCGAGGAATCGGGAATCGAACCATGCGACAACGATTTGATTTTGAAACGCAGTCTTTCTCTTTCGGGAACGAATCGCCAGTTCATCAACGGGTCGCCCACGACCCTGGCGAATCTTAAAGAACTCGGTGACGACCTGGTTGATCTCCACGGACCACACGATCATCAATCGTTGCTCTCGCCCGATCGGCAGCTCGATCTGCTCGATGCTTTTGCCGACGCCGACGGCGCGCGCGAGAAATTCGGAAAAATTTTCCGGCAACTGCAGGCGCTCGAAGCGGAACACGCGGCGCTCAATACGGCCGAGACCGCGCGGGAGCAGGAGCTCGATTTACTGCGACATCAAGTGAATGAGATCGCGTCGGCTAATTTGTCGGCCGAGGAAGAAGCGCAAATTGAGTCGCGCTATCGGCTCGCAAGTAACAGCCGGCGATTGATTGAGATTGCATCCGCGGTGGCGACCAAACTCTCCGAAGCGGACGAGGCGATCTTGTCGCAACTGGCTGAAACGCAAAAGCTATTACGTGAATTGGAAAAGTTGGACCCGGCGATGGCGACCGCAGCGAACACCCATGAAACGGCAGTGGTCGAGTTATCGGAAATTGCGCGGGACCTCAGTCGCTATGCCGAGAACCTTGCTCTCGACCCCGAACAACTGGCCGCTCTCGAGCAACGGGTTTCGCTCTTTGAAACGTTGAAACGAAAATACGGAGCGACGATTTCTGAAGTCATCGCTTTTGGCGAGCGCGCGGCTGAACGAATGCGAAAAATCGAGGGACGCGACGAAGAATTGCAGCGTTTAGCTAACGAGATTGCGATGCAGAGCGAAGCGTTGCGGGAGGCGGGCGAAAGATTACAGAAACTACGCACAAAAGCGGCGCCCAAACTTTCGGAAATGGTTCGGCGGAATTTGCGCGATCTTGGATTCAAGCAATCGCAGTTCGAGGCAAGAATGAGCGAAATGGCGACGGCGCGGTCTTCCGGTTTTGATGCGGTTGAGCTTTTGTTTTCGCCCAATCCCGGTGAGCCGCTGAAGCCGATGCGCGCGATCGCATCGAGCGGCGAAATTTCCCGATTGATGCTCGCGATCAAGTCCGCGCTGGCTGCCCAGGATGCAGTGCCGTTGCTCGTCTTCGACGAAATTGACGCCAACGTCGGCGGCGAGATTGCCCATGCCGTTGGCGCGCGCATGCGCGAGTTGGCGAAGCGGCATCAAGTGCTTTGCATCACCCATCTGCCGCCGGTGGCGGCAGCAGCGACATCCCAGTTCGTGGTGACGAAAGCAGTCAGAGGCGGTCGAACCTTTACGCAATTGCGTGAGGTACGCGGCAAAGCGAGGCGCGAAGAGATTGCCCGGATGCTTGGCGGAAAAAGTGATGAAGCCCTGAAACTGGCCGCAACCATGCTGGAGAAGTAGGGGCGGTTCACCGAACCGCCCGGGCGATTGGATCAATCGCCCCTACCTGGTCTTGCTTGGGGTGATCTGAGCTTGCCCTGAATCGCGGCTGGCCGCGGCCAAAGACTGCGGCTACAGGTTCGAGGTGCTGAATTATATTTGGCTCGCGCTCGTATTGCTGGCGGTCGCGATTGGCGGTTGGAACGATCGATGGAAAGAAGTGACCGAGGGCGCATTCGACGGCGCGAAAACCGCCGTCACGATTGCGCTCGGTTTGATCGGCGTCATGGCGCTCTGGCTGGGAGTGATGCGGCTGGCGGAGCGAGCCGGGCTCGTACAAAAAATTGCCCGCGCGCTACGGCCAATCATGCGGCGTTTGTTTCCCGATGTGCCGACGGAGCATCCGGCGATGGGCGCGATGCTGATGAATATGGCTGCGAACATGCTCGGCCTCGGGAACGCGGCCACGCCCCTCGGTTTGCGCGCAATGCGAGATCTTGAGTCGCTCAATCCGCATCCGGGCACCGCCACCAATGCGATGTGCACATTTCTCGCGATCAACACTGCATCTGTTCAACTTATTCCAACGACGGCGATCGCGATTTTAGTCGCAGCAGGATCGAGTCGGCCTACCGCAATTGTGGGCACGGCATTGCTGGCCACCCTATGTGCCGCCACGACTGCGATTATCGCGGTGAAAATTCTGGAGAAGTTACCGTGGTTCGCACGACCTGTAGCCGCGGTCGCTGGCCGCGGCTTGCAACAAAATGCCGCTGCAACTAACGATCTTAATGCAAAGGCAATAGACGAAAATCGCTCGAGCACTGCAGAAGTCGCGGCCGGCGACCGCGGCTACAACACACAGCCAACGTTATGGGGACGCATCGCGACGATCGTGCTGCTCATTTTTTTTGTATTGATATTTGTGCGAATCGTTTGGCCACCAGTTTTCGGAAATCCAATCACCGAAGAGGCGAATGGTTTTGTGCGAAGTGTGAACGCCCTTTCGCTGCTGGCGATCCCTTTCCTGCTTAGCTTCTTCCCCATCTATGCCGCAGCCCGCCGGGTCAAAGTTTATGAGGAGTTCGTCGAAGGCGCGAAGGAAGGCTTTAATGTTATCCTGCGCATCATTCCGTTTTTGGTCACCATTTTAGTTGCCATTGGAATGTTTAAAGGTGCTGGCGGAATCGATTTACTGACGAAATGGCTAACGCCGGTCCTCGCGCCATTGCATTTTCCGCCCGATCTTCTTCCGCTCGCATTAATGTGGCCTTTGTGTGGAAGCGCAACGCTGGCGTTACTGACGGAAATAGTGCATCGCCTCGGCCCGGACAATATCGTCAGTCTTACGGCCGCGACCATTTACGGAAGCACGGAGACAACATTTTATGTTGCGGCGGTTTACTTTGGATCGGTTGGCGTGAAACAGACCCGGCACGCCATCCCGGCGGGGCTGCTGGCAGATCTCGTGGGGGTGATCGCTTCGGTAGCGATTTGCCGTGCCGTACTTTGACGATTCTGGAGGGGGATCTCTGCAACGTCGCGTTTCACTTCGTCCAGGCACCCAGAGCTCCCCGGCCCAATTTGTCCGCTGTAAAAATGCAACCGTTTTGACTTTTTTTCATCAGGCCGCTAAAAGGGGCTTCATTTTTCCCTAGCCAGCCACGCGGTGGTTTTTCTATCGTCACATTTTCAAAATGATTCAGCGAGATTATCTCATTATTGGCGCAGGTATCGGAGGGGCGTGCGTGTGCGAAGCAATTCGGAAACACGACAAGCGCGGGAGCGTGACATTGGTTGGCTCCGAAGCCTACGCCCCCTACAAGCGCTGGCTGCTGTCGAAAAGTTTCCTGCGTGAAAAAACGATCGTCTCCAAGAAATATGCCGAGGTCGATGAACGCTGGTACGGCGGGCATAAGATCGACGCACGTTTCAATACCGCGGTAACGCAATTAAACATCGATCGCCGAGTGGCGGTCCTGGGCAACGGTGAGAGCATCGAGTTTAACAAAGCCTGCCTGGCGATGGGCAGCCGTCCGGGGCGGCCACCTGTAGCCGGTGTCGGTTTAGGCAACGTCATTTATCTGCGCACCATGCGTGACGCCTTCGCTCTGCGGGAAATGGCCGAGCACGAAAAAAATCTGATGGTGGTGGGCGGGGGATTGCTCGCGTGCGAGGTAGCGGCGAGCCTGCGACAAATGAAAATGAAAGTGAGCGTGATGCATCGGCATGGCACACTATTGAACCGCTACCTCGATCCCGAGACAGCCACCTGGGTGACCAGCTATTTTGCCAAGAACGGGGTGACGTTACTTTTAGGCGAAAGTTTGAATGGCTTTGAAGGCAAAACGGTTTTGCGAAATATCCAAACCAAGAGTGGAAACCGTGTCGCGGCGGGATTAGCAGTGGTGGCGTGCGGGGCCGAGCCAAATCTCGATTTGGTGCGCAACACTCCACTAGCCGGGCCGCACGGTTCGCCCGTCAACGATTATTTGGAGACCGAAGAAAAAGGAATTTACGCAATTGGCGACCTGGCATTTTATCCAGACCGTTTGATGGGTGGGATGCGACGCCAAACCCACTGGGAAAATGCGCGCGCGCAAGGTTTGGTGGCAGGAGCGAACATGACCGGCAAAAAGCGAATCCGTTACGAAGAGCTTCCCTATTTTTGGACGGAGATGTTCGATTTGCGACTCGATTTTGTCGGGGATTTCACCATTCAACCGACCCGGGTGGACCTTACCGGAACGTACGCCAAAAAAAGATTTACCGCGCGTTACTATCAAGGTGACAGATTACGAGGCATTTTGATCTCATCGGGCAGACCGAAGCAGATTGATTCCGCCAAAAGCGAATTGAAACGGGTTCTGGGCAAATAAATTGCTAGTAATGCTAGTAATTATAAATAGGCTCGGGTTCGGCGCGCGACCTCGAAAGTTCGAGAAAATCGCGGTCACCTCCGAAAAGGGCGTGGGCATGAAGCGGGCTGACTTTGAAAAAATCCGCTCTATGCTAACTCTCGGTTCATTCGCTTTCGCTTGCATTACGATTCTCGGTTGCGTTGTGTGGGCATGTGCGAAGGACACACACCGGGACATAGACGCCTATGCTGCATCAGGACGACCTGAAGTGGATCGCCAAGACCTCCACTGAGCTCAATACCGTTTTGCAGCAAATCACTCGCTGCACCGCCTTGTTGGGACGGCACAAAGGCGACGACTACATCGACCAGCTTAACCAACAGGTAGAGGTAGCGACACAGTTAGCGCAGGCGCTGTTTAATCGCGTCACGTCCAGGATTCTCGAGAATACTTCGGGCAAAATGCTCAGCCCCAGTGTACCGGCGGTCACATCGGCGATACCCGCTCCGGAGACAGCCGGCGAAGCCGAGGAATCAACCGGCGCCAAAGCCACAGGGATTCCAGCGCTAATGGCCGTTCTTAATCCTGATGGACCGCGCGAATTGATCCTGATCGTCGACGATGAACCGGAAATTGCGGAGTTCGCCTCTACAATATTGGCGGAAGAAGGATACAAAGTGATCGCCGCCCGAGACGGTTTCGAGGCACTGAAAATCTTCCAGCAAATCCATCGTCAGATTGGCCTGGTCATTCTGGATTTCTTCCTGCCGGTGATGGATGGGGACGCTGTGTTCGAGGAATTGAAGACGCTCAACCCGAGCGTTAACGTCGTATTGAGCAGCGGATTTGCCGAGCAAAACAAGATCGGCGCGATGCTGGCGCAGGGACTTCGCGGGTTCATTCCCAAGCCTTATACGCGCGAGAAGCTGCTCGAACAGGTCCGCTCCGCTCTCGACGCGTCGCGTCGTCCCATCGGCTAGCGCTCGAAATTTAATCAACCTCCTTAGTGGCGGCCCGGAAACGACCGGTCCATGGCATCAATTTAGCTGTTCAAGCCTTGGAACCGCATGGCCCGCATCGACGCTTTTTTTAAACTGATGTCGGAACAAAAGGCGTCCGACCTCCATCTTTCTACCAATAATCCGCCGATGCTGCGCATCAACGGCGACCTCGTGCGGGTGGATTACCCGGCACTCAAAGATGAGGAACTCAAAACGATGGTTTATGAGATCGCGCCGGAGGCAAAGATCAAACTGTTCGAAGAAACTCTCGATGTTGACTTTGGCTACGAAGTGCCGGGCGTGGCCCGTTATCGCGCCAATTTCTTCCAGCAGAAGTACGGGATCTCCGCGGTCTTTCGTTTGATTCCATCGAAGGTCTTGACGGTTGACGATCTGGGTTTGCCGCCAGTCCTGAAAAAATTCCCGCTTTTGAAGAAAGGTCTTATTCTTGTTACCGGTCCCACCGGCTCGGGAAAGTCCACTACCCTTGCCGCCATGATGGACTTCGCCAACCTCCAGCGGCACGACCACATCATCACGGTGGAGGATCCGATTGAGTTTGTGCATCGCAGCCAAAACTGTCTTGTGCAACACCGCGAAGTCGGGGTTCATACCCGCTCTTTTGCTAACGCTCTCCGGGGAGCGTTGCGTGAAGACCCCGACATCTTGCTCGTCGGCGAACTGCGCGATTTGGAGACGATTGAGCTGGCCTTGACCGCGGCCGCAACCGGTCACCTCGTTTTCGGAACCCTCCATACCTCCAGCGCTTCCAAAGCCGTCGATCGTATCATTGACGTCTTCCCGACTAATCAGCAGAACCAAATTCGAGCTACTCTTGCGGAATCGCTCAAAGGCGTCATCGCGCAAAATCTCTTCAAGCGGATCGACAAACCTGGCCGGGTCGCCGCCTTGGAAATTCTGGTGGTCGACATGGCAATTGCCAACCTCGTCCGCGAGGCCAAAACGCACCAGATTCCGGGTATGATTCAAGTCGGGAAAAAGAAGGGTAATCAACCACTCGACGATGCCATTATCGATCATCTTCGTTATGCCCGCATTTCGCCGGAGGAGGCGTACGACAAGGCGATTGATAAGAAAAAATTCCGGCAATTCCTCAAGAACCCGCCGGCAGATTGGACGGAGGAATAATGAGACTGCCCGATCTCGACAGTATCCTTTCTGCAATGCTGCACACGCACCCCGGCATTTCGGATTTGAACTTTTCGGTGGGGCATCCGTTGCAAGTGGAGTCTTTTGGCGAGCTAAAACCGGCCCTGATCGATCCCCCGATCGACATCCTCACTCCGTTCCAGACCGAACGAATCGCGCTCGCCTTGATGCAGGGCGATCGGCGATTGATGTATGATTATTTAAGCGGTGGCTCCTGCGACCTTAGTTATTCGTTGAGCGATGAGGCGCGCTTTCGCGTCAATATTTTCCGGCAACGCGGAAATTTTGCGATCGTTCTGCGGCGGCTCGAAGCCACCGTTCCCACGTTGGAAACACTTTACCTCCCTGGCATTTTCAGGGAAATCGCGAAGGAAAAAACGGGACTCGTGCTCGTCACCGGTGCGACCGGCAGCGGTAAAACCACCACTTTGGCGGCGATGCTCAATGAAATTAACGAAACGCAGCCGGTGCACATCGTGACGCTGGAAGATCCGATTGAGTTCGTTCATCCATGTCTTAAGGGGACATTCAATCAGCGCGAGCTGGGCCAGGATTTTAATACTTATCCCAACGGCCTGCGGGCGGCGTTGCGGCAGGCGCCGAAAGTCATTCTCGTGGGTGAAATGCGCGACCGTGCCACGGTCGAAATCGCGTTGATGGCGGCAGAGACAGGTCATCTTGTTTTGAGCACGCTTCACACCGTCGACGCCGGACAGTCGATCAACCGTATTCTCGGTATGTTCACGCTCGGCGAGGAGCAACAACTGCGCGTGCGCCTGTCCGATGTCCTGCGCTACGTCGTGAGCCAGCGTCTGGGGCCGAAAGTGGGCGGTGGTCGTCAGTTGCTCATGGAAATCATGGGAAACAATTTGCGAACCAAGGAAGCAGTCGCCCTCGGGGAGACCGAGCATCGCAATTTCTATGAAATCATCGAAGCCAGCTCACAATTGGGCTGGATGACTTTCGATCAATGCATTCTTAATGCCTACCAAAACGATTTGATCAGCGAAGAAACCGCCCGGCTTTATGCCTCGCGCAAAGGTACCGTTGCCCGCGGGATCGATCTCATTCAAAAAACGCGCGGCGTGGACAGGGAACTCGAATCCGGTCTGCGCATGGACATTCCGACCAACGCTTTCGTCTAGGCCATGGAAAAAGACGACTTACAGTTATTTGATGTCGCTGAAAGCACTGCGCTGGTCTGTGTCGATCACGAGCAATACCAGAAGATGGTAGTGCCGCAGTTGACCGATCTGAAGTACAAGGTGCACCTAGGCCTTTACGAAGAAGATGTGGTGCTCAAGCTCCGTACCTATTCTTACGACATCATTGTCGTTTACGAAAACTTCAAGGGCTCAACCCTCGCGACCAATCCAATCCTTCAAAAACTCGTAAGTGAAACCGCGGGACAACGGCGCGAACATTTCGTCGTTTTGCTCAGCCATCGCTTTCCGACCAACGATTCCCTGGCTGCGTTTGTTCACAGCGTCGATCGAATTGTTAACATCGTCGACCTGCCGAACTTCAAACCCGTTCTGCGCCGAGGTATGACCGAACATCGCGAGATGTATCATTTTTTCCAATCGACGTTGAAGACGGTCCAGACGATGTAATCTTGTCGCGGGACTTGCCGGCGCGTCCACGGTGCGCCGGTTGCCTGATTGCTACAGCTCACCATGAAAAAGACAAGATGGGTTAACTTTGTCTGGGACTTGGCCGAAACCAAATTGCCGGCGATTACTGCGCCGAGGCAGTTCAGTTTGAGCCTGGTCCAAGCCGCGGAACGCCGGCAATTGCAAGAAGTCATCGAGAAATCATTCGCGCTCGATCCGGGTTGGAATGCGGCGCTGCACATAATTGATGCGCGGGTCAAGAGCTCAATCGCCGCTGCGTTCAATTCCGAATCTGCCTCCTGGCTGGCACTTCAACACGGCGCCCGCATCGTCGGTGGTACCCTCATTATGACGGACCCTGACGCGCCGGCGCAATTTGTTCCCGGGCCCTGCATCCTGATGGAATATCGAAACCGCGGCCTTGGCACCTTATTGCTCTGCTCCGCCTTGTGCCATTTGCGAGACATTGGAATGACCCGCGCCTGCGCCAGAACCCGGGAAGGCTCGCCCGCTGCGCGCTTTTTATATCCGAAATTCGGCGGCCAATCCTCGTTAGTCGAGCCACTTCTGGCGGCATAGCCCCTTTGCACAGCCATCTTGGCGGTGCGGCCAGCGCGCATCTTGCCCCCTGTCACACTCACCGTTTAATACTCCGGCGGCGAATAGGTGTTAAACGTTATCGCGTCGGTCGAAGTCCGATTACTGAATTTGTGCCGCGTGCCCGCCGGAATCACAATCACATCGCCTTCTCGGAATGTGCGTATTTCATCCGCAATCTCACCTTCCACTTCCCCCTTTAAAACCAGCAAAACCTGATCGCTGTCCTTGTGACCTTCCGGTTCGCTGCCGGACGATTTGCCCGGTTTCAATGTCATCACCGCAGTCTGCGTCCGCTTCGTTGTTTGCAACACTTCAAACCAATCGCTCGCTTCGCGAATATTCTTTGCTTTCATCGGTCATTCTTGAGGTTCGAATCCGCCACGCGGCGTAATCCCTTCCGCTAGGTCTACGTGAAAAGTCTGCTTCATTTTGTTCGGTCCAAAGGAAAACTCGGCGGTGTAATCTCCGCTCGACATTAATTTTTTCGGATCATCTCCGCCATATTTCGTCAGCACATCTTCGGTCGGACGCAGATCCCAATTCAAACGCGTGAAGCCCGCGACGCCCGGTGCTTTCAAGTTCGCCACTGGCGCACCGGTTGCGTTCGTAATCGCGATTTTAATTTCATCGCCAGTAAAATCCTTCACCCACACCGTGAACAGTGCCCCTTCTGCAGGATTGGCGCCGCGATAAACACCTTTGCCATTCCACTCCGAAAATCCCGACGGCGCGTAAGCGCCATTCGCCGAACGCACACTAAATAAATGCGCCGGTTTGCTCGCAATTTCCGGGGTCAGTTCACGGAACGGCCGCGCGTCATCGAGCACGTAAATGCTCCGCCCATGCGTCGCGATTACTAGATCGAAAGCGCGCGGATGAATTTGCAAGTCATCCACCCGCACTGGCGGCAAATCGCCAATCCGGACCCAGTTTCCGCCCTGATCGAAAGATGCGAACAGGCCGAAGTGCGTGCCGGCATAAAGCAGTTTCGGATTGACCGGATCTTCACCAATTGCTTCCACCGGATCGTTCGCCGGAAGGTCGCCGGCAATATTCGTCCAGGTTTTCCCACTGTCAGAGGTGCGCGCGATCATTGGCCGATCGTCCCCTTCCCGATAACCGCTCGCAGCAACGTAAGCAACATTCGCGTCTTGTGCACCGGGCTCGATGCGCACGATCCATTGGTTCCGCATCGGTTCTGGTAAGTTCGTCGTCAGCTCCGTCCATTTGCCGCCGTCGTCTTGCGTAACCCAGAGACGGCCGTCGTCAGTCCCGGCCCACAAGGTTCCAGCATGCACCGGCGATTCCGCCAACGAATAGACCACTCCATAAACTTCAGCGCCGCTCCCGACTACTCGCGTCTTCTCCGGCTCGTTTCGCGATAAATCCGGGCTGATGACGGCGTAATGCTCCGCTCGATCGGTCAGGCGAAAAACATGATTGCTGCCCAGATAAAGCACGCCTGGTTTGTGCCGGCTCATAATTAGCGGCGAGTTCCAATGAAAACGCGGCGGCTCGCGTCCTTCGGGCGATTGCGGTTTCAAGATGCGCAGCTCGCCCGTGCGCATGTTGAATCGATGCACCACTCCTTCCTGGTTGTCGCCGTAAAGGGTGTCGCGATCAGCCGGATCAAACAGCACATAAAAGCCATCTGCGCCCGTGAACGGCGTCCAATCAGAATTGCGGATACCTTCCTTGCTACTCACTGCGCTCGGCCCAACCCAGTTGCAATTGTCCTGTAGCCCACCGGCGATCCGGTAAACCGGACGCGAATCATCTAACGAGATGCGGTAAAATTCGCCCGATGGAATTCGATTCAAATGTTCCCAGCCTTTGCCGCCGGCGTAGCTTTGGTAAACGCCACCATCATTCCCGACGATCAAACGCAGCGAGACCGGAGGCTTCGCTGGTTTGTTCTTGTCCTCGGGCTTCGGCGGTTTCGGTGGCGGCGCACTTCCATTTTGAATGGCAAGCGCGTGCATATCCGGATGCAATTTGTCCGAAAGATCCTCGCGAAATGTTTTTCCACCGTCATCGGAGACGAGGAGCGCAAAGCCGAGCAGATAAACCCGCTGATCGTTCGTCGGATCGATTCGAATCTGGCTGAAATAAAATGGTCGCGGATCCAGATCGCTGGTCCGTTTCCATGTTTCGCCGCCGTCCTCCGAGCGAAAGACGCCGCCGCGTTTGCTGTGAATATCCGTGAAATCGTTGGCGCCGCCTTCGTCGCTCTGCACCACCGCCATCACAATTTTGGGATTCACCGCGGTCACCGCGAGCCCGATCTTTCCCGTCAGCGTCGGCAAACCGTTGCTGCATTTTTTCCATGTCCCGCCGCCGTTGGTGCTTTTGAAAATGCCGCCAACGTCTTCGCCATTGGTTGCGGAAATGCCGTAAGTGAAACTCCACGGCGTGCGACGTCGCCCGTAGAGTGCCGCATAAATTATTTCCGGATTATCGGGCGCCATCGCGAAATCAACGCAGCCCACGCGCGTGTTCTGTGGCGCAGGCGCGCTCAAGACCGATTTCCACGATTTCCCCGCGTCTGTCGTTTTGAACAAACCCCGGTCACCCCCATCCGCCCAGAGATTTCCAAGCGCAGCGACATAAGCTGTTTCAGGATTTTTCGGATGAACGATCACACGCCCAATGGCGCGACTGTTCTCGAGTCCGACATGCTGCCACGTGCTCCCGCCATCGCTGGAACGATAAACGCCATTCCCCCACTCCGCCGAATTACGGTCGGTTGGTTCGCCCGTTCCAACCCAGACAATATCGGAATCGGTTGGTGCAATTGCGACCGCGCCGATCGATTGCACCGGCTGCTTGTCGAAAACCGAATCAAAAGTCACTCCGTTGTCGCCAGTCTTGAACAAGCCTCCGGTAGCGAGCCCAACGAAAAAGACGGCCGGATTTCGTGGATCAATTGCAATGTCCGACACCCGGCCGCCCATTGCCGCCGGTCCGATTGACCGCGCCTTGAAATTCTTGAAGAGAATGTCGGTTAGCTTCGGCGGAGTGGCCTCCGGCGCGGGCGAAACAGCGGACGGGGTGATGGGACCCGCTGTCGGCGAACCCGGCGTGTTCGTCGCCGCGGCTTCCGGCGGAGGCGAGTTAGACGGACGTGTGCCGGCAAGCGTGGCAGATGGAGCCTGGGCCAGGGCAATGCCGTGGCAGGCAAGAAGGACGACGGCTGAGGCGATTATTTTCACAATTTATATTTCGACAGGAGTGGGTCATTTGTCGATTCGATCGCGATGGAAAAAACGGTTTAGACGCTGGCGTTTTAATAGGCGAACAACTGCCGGTCAGATAACCTATTTTCGGTAGGTCAAGACTCCGTCGAGCCGCGTTTGCCAAAGAACGGCGGTTCTCAAACCGCCGACGGCGATCTGAAGATCGCCGTTTCTTGAGAACGGCAAGCGGGAGCGCTTGCCCTACAATTCAATCCAAGATTCCCGCGGCTCCGCAAAGCGTCGCCTACCAGACTTGGCATGATTAAACCCTCACCGTTCCACCGATTCAACCAGGCAGGCGGCAGCGCCTGCCCTACAGTTTGTTAGCGCAGGCGCGGATCGAGATAGAAACTGCCCGTGTCTTTAATTTTGATTTTTCCGAAGTCTCGATGCTTGGGATTGAGGAGAAAAGTTCGCTCAGACGGCACAATGACACTCGGAACTGCGAGAACCACAGAGTGATCCGAGCGAACCCATTCGTCGCCAATATTCTTTGAACTGGAACTCGGCGGTTGAGTGTTCCAGCCTTTCGGCAGTTCCTTCAAATCAATTGTGATCATCATCTTTCCGTTCCAACTGACGCGAAAAACCCGAAATTTATCCCGAATCGTGACCGGTTGGGTGTGCACAAGAATTTCCAAGGCGGCCAGCGAAAGATGTTCGCTGCAATAAACCATCCGCACACCCGCGGAATTCCACCGTCCCTCAAAGATACGCGCCCCTTCCCCGGAAAAAGCCGACTTGGCGTGTTTTTCTTTAGCGATGCGCCAGCCGATAATCTCGGCCATCAGGAGTAAACACCGTACTCGATTCGACCTAACAGATTCTCCACCTCGCGGGCGCCGATCTCCGTCCGGGCAAAATCCAGCGGCACTGCACCGCCGAGCCCGGGTTGTTTATGGGTCAACCATTCTCGCGCGCTCGGCGTATCGCCGAAAACGTCGTCCGCCTTTTCAAGCAATCGCTGATAACGCACCAGCCTCTCCGATTCGTTCTGGTCAATCTTCCCCTGATTTTTGCGCCGGTGCAGCGTCGCGCGCGACATCCCGAGCACGCTCGCCATCGTTTCCAACGGGATATGCAGAGCCCTCTGCAGGTTCTCCACTGCGCGATAGCTCAGCCCCGCCTGAATCCTCGCGATATGTTGATGAACCGCTGTAATTGCTTGCCCGCGCTTCAAAGTTGTCGTCGCCATATTCTCACTTGAGACACTATAATGTATCACGTGAGAAATGCAACCAGAGCATTCTTAACCGAAGATTACGCGGATTTCCCGGATTGAATTTTCTATCGAGACCGTTCGTGTCGTCGAATTTGTAGGGCAAGCGCGTCGCTTGCCGAACCGATTCAACATGGCAGGCGGGAGCGCCTGCCCTACAAGCTCTAATCCATCGGCGCTCCGAGGAAAAAGCTGGTCGCCAGTCGCAGAGAATCAAATTTCGCTGACATAGTTCTGGTGACGAACACGGCAAAAATGGCCTTTTTTTGAGGCCTCGGTCAAACCGCAACAATATCTGAATCCAAACCGCCCCGTCAGCGCGTCTCACTGAAAACGCAACCCTAGGGCGCAGATTATGATTCAAGATTTTAAGTTTGCTTTGCGACAACTACTAAAGTCGCCGGGCTTTACCGTGATAGCAGTGCTAACGCTGGCCTTGGCCATCGGAGTGAACACAGCAATTTTCGCTTTGATCAACGGCGTGGTGCTGCGTCCGATGGTGCCGGTCAGGTCTAATGAGGTGGTGAACGTTTTCAATTGCCGACAGAACGCGAACCATGATTATCGCCAGTTTTCCTACAATGAATTTCGCGATATGCGCGAAAACAGCGGCGCAGTTTTTGCCGATCTGGCCGCAGTCGAATTCGCCGTCGCCGGCATCGGACGCGATCATGAGATGCGGCGAAGTTTCGCCTTTTTGACTTCGGAAAACTATTTCTCGATGATGGGCGTGCAGCCGTTCCGCGGTCGTTTTTACAACGCTGAAGAATGTAGACCGAACGCCAACATTCCGGTCGTGGTGGCCAGCTACGGGTTTTGGAAACGCCAGGGCGGCCGCGCCGATTTCGTCGGCAGTGCATTGCAGATCAACGGCCAACCTTACACGGTGATCGGCATTTCACCGGAAGGATTTTGCGGTGCGAGCGCGTTGATCGCGCCGGATGTGTGGGTGCCGCTAGGCATGCGCGCACAGCTCGGCTCCGCCTTTGGCGATTCGGAATCGATGCACGATCTGGCTAATCCAAAAAATTACGCGCTTAATCTTGTCGGTCGCCTGCGCTCCGCCCTCACGATCGAGAGCGCGAAATCGCGCATGGCGGTCGTCTCACAGCGCTTCAGCGCCATGCAGACCGACATCGAGTTTCAGCGCGAAGTGCAAATCCAAAAACCGTCGCGTTTCAGTCTAAGCACGTCGCCGGAAGACGATGGCCCGATAACATTGATCGGAACATTGCTCATGGCGATGGCAGGCGCGGTATTGCTGATCGCTTGTTTGAATCTCGCCAACATGTTGCTCGCTCGCGGGACTGCCCGGTCGAAAGAGATCGCATTGCGTCTCGCGCTCGGCGCGTCGCGCTGGCGAATCGTCAGGCAACTACTGGCCGAAGGTTTACTGCTCGCGATTTGCGGCGGCGGCGTTGGCCTGATCCTGAGCATCTGGTGCAACAACCTCTTGCTTCACTCGCTCGCCACCTTGCTCAACAACGTCAACTTCTCGTTCATTGTCGATCTTACGCCGAACTTGGCCGTGCTCGCGGTCACCTTCGTATTCTGTCTCCTCGCAACCATGCTCTTTAGTCTCGGCCCGGCCCTCAAAGCCACAAGGGCCGATCTCGTTAACGACCTCAAACAACAAGTCGGCGAACCGGCGCGAATCGGACGCTTCAGTCGCTTCTTTGCGCCGCGACATATCTCGGTCATGGCGCAGATCGCCCTCTCCCTTATGTTGCTCTTCGCCGCCGGATTATTTTTCCGCGGCGCGACGAAAGCGGCGGGATTGAATCCGGGATTTGCCGCCGCCGGCGATCTTGTGACGGAAATGGATTTCACTTTGGTAAAAAAGGAGCCGGTTAATGCGCGCCGCGAAATTTTCGATATCATCCAGCGCGCTCGCGAACTTCCCGGCGTCAAAGCCGTCGGCGTCGGGACGATGTTGCCATACGGAAATTTCACTAACTCGCGCAGGATCATGTCGACAAGATCGACATTGTCGAACGACCCGAAAGCGCCTGATCCCGGCGCCAGCGCGCTCTGGACCGCGACCACGCCCGGATATTTCGAAGCGATCGGGGTTAAGATTCTGCGGGGGCGGGATTTCATCCAAGCCGAATGCGAAAACAAGAATGGGCGGCAAGTCGGCATCATCGATGAACTTATGGCGAAGAAGCTTTTTCCAAACGAAGATGCAATCGGTCAGCATGTCCGCTATACAATTCCACCGAAGGATGGTTCGCCTAACGACATTGAGATCGTTGGCATTGTCAACACTCATCGCCACGACGTGCAGGAAGAAGTCGCCTCGACCGGGCGACTGTTTGTGCCGTTTGCCCAAGGTTACACCGGTGACGTTTTCTTCCATCTTCGACTCCGGAGCCAAGATCGACAATCAGTCGCCGGCATGATCGGGACGGTGCGATCAACGTTGCGCGAGATTGATCCCGACCTGCCCATCATCAACATGGCGCCATATGTCGATCTGCTGGATCGCTGCGTCGGACTTTGGATCGTCAAGTTGGGCGCGACATTGTTCGGCGCGTTCGGCCTGATTGCGCTTCTGCTTGCCGTTGTCGGAGTTTACGGTGTCAAAGCGTACGCAGTTGCGTGTCGCACACGCGAAATCGGGATCCGTATGGCCCTGGGCGCGCACCGTAAAGACGTTTTCGCATTGATTATGCGACAAGGCGCGCTACAAACCGCGCTTGCCGTCTTTGTCGGTTTGTTGTTGTCGTTGGCCGCCGGCCGCGTGCTCGCCCAGATTCTGTATCAAGTAAGTCCAAGCGATCCGTTCGCCCTGATCACTTCAAGCGTAATGCTTACCATGGCTGCGCTTCTCGCCTGCTTCCTCCCCGCGCGCCGGGCTACCCATGTGAATCCGATTACCGCACTGCGCACGGAATAGAAATCTTACCTAGGGTTGCGAGAGATGTGGCTGGGGGCGGAATCGAACCGCCGACACGAGGATTTTCAGTCCTCTGCTCTGCCAACTGAGCTACCCAGCCGTTTTACCTCTGAAAACCTGCTTCACAATCAAATTACACAACCATAATGAGATGCCACTACTACCGACAGAGCAACCCGCATCCGTATCTTTTAGCAAGATATTATCGCAACCTTCACCCTAAAATTATGAATACTTGAATGACTTCCATTGCGCTGACAAGCGCTGCGTTATGAATTCGGCCAACCCAGGTTATTTTGTTAGATCATGAAATGCGAGTTGGAGCGCGCGAAGATGGCTGGGCTGGCGGCCTTGATCCTGACGCTATCTTTTACCATTGCGTCTGCTGGCTTCATCGAGACTTTTAGCAACGGCAGCGACGACGGCAATTGGCATTTGACCGATAATCCCGACCGACTGCTTCAGATTGAGCCGGGCGGCGGCAATCCCGGGGCATATTTACACGGCCAGGTGTTCACGCCTGTGCCAGTTTGGTACGTCCCGCTGGAGACTTCGCCCACCCACTTCCTGGGCAACTACTCCGCACAACATATCGGTAGGATCGGTTTCGATCTCGATATCTTCAGCGGCACTCAGGCGCCGAATCGGGCCGTCACCCTTGATTTGGTGACTACGCTCGGCACTGGCGACTTCAGTCAAGGGCTTGAGGCATACAGAATTGGCCGCGATATCTCGACTCTGCCTGTCGGTTGGAGAACTTATTCATTCGCGTTACCCGCCACCTCGAGTGCTATCCCGCCGGGTTGGGTCCTGCTACACGGCGACGGTACGCCGGGAACAGATGCCGATTGGCGGCGACTAATGGAGGATGTCGAGACGATCGGGTTTGAACTGGGCAAACCGGGATTTGCATATCCAGCTTTGAATGGCTGGGACCTCGGGCTCGATAATGTGCGTATCACTCAGCGCGTCCCTGAATCCGGGCCAGGCATGATGTTTCCTCTTACAATAATGTCTCTTGTTTTGTTACGGCTGGCTGTGCCGTCGCGCATCGCATTGTCGAGACGCTGGCGTTCAGGACGCAACATTCCTATTGTAGGGCAAGCGCTACCGCTTCCCAGCGTTACGGAACGGCGATCTCTCTCCGAGCCGTAGGCCCTACGAGCCGGAAGCCAGATCGCCGTCGGCGGTTTGGAAACCGCCGCCCCCTTATTGCGCATCTCGCAGAGAACGCAGCTACAGAAAACTCCGCTTCAAATTCAGAGCGCGCTCGAGCAACTCCAAGTACTCCGCGCGCGAAATCTCGACCGCGCCGAACTGAAGGAGATGCGGCGTGAGCCATTGAGTGTCGAGTAAGACAAAACGTTGTCGTTTTAATTGTTCAACCAGCGCAGCCAGCGCGATCTTTGAGGCATCGGTTACCCGATGAAACATCGACTCACCGAAGAAACCGCCGCCAATCGCTACACCATACAATCCGCCTGCCAGTTTCCCCTTTTGCCACGCTTCCACCGAATGCGCGTGACCAATCGCATGCAAGTGCTCGTAACTCGCCACGATCTCCTCATTGATCCAGGTCTCGTCACGTCGGGCGCACGCCTGAATCACTTCCGAGAATGCGCTGTCGATTCTAACTTCAAAGGATTTTCGTGCCCAGGCGCGTCGGGCCGCATGCGGAAGATGAAATGTCTCCAGTGGAATGATGCCGCGCCGTTCCGGCGAAAACCATTCAATGGAATCGTCCTCCATCGCCATCGGAAAAATGCCGAGCTGATAACCTTGCAGTAAGAGCTCGGGCGGGATCACGGGACGTTAAAAGGTTAAGACTGTTAAAAAGTTACAACGGGAACGCTCCTCCGTTTCAACAATTTAACTTTTTAAACGATTCACCCATCCTCATTCCGTAATTGCATTGGCGCACTTGCTTCCTAAAATAAGCAGATGAAACCCTTGTCGATCGTTTGCGCATTCGCGCTTATCGCGGGTGGGTGTGCTGATCCGTTGGAGCAACGCAGCACCCAAGAAGTGGGAGGCCAGCTCGAGCGGGGCGTGACCGGCCAGGGAACCATTGGTCCGCTTGACCGCCCATCAAACGATCCCGCCAGCGAGCACGGCGTCCCGCAAAGTCATCCTTGATTCGCGTGAAGACCCAGGCCCCGCCGAAACATTCCAAAATCCTCATTCTCGATTTCGGTTCGCAATACACCCAGGTCATCGGCCGGCGCATTCGCGAGCTGCAAGTTTATTCGGAGATTGTCCGCTTTGATACTTCCGCCGACACCATTGCGCGCGAACAACCGAACGGCATCATTCTGTCGGGCGGTCCGGCCAGCGTTTACGAAAACGGCGCGCCCCAGATTGATCCAAAGATTTTTTCTCTGGGAATCCCGGTTCTTGGAATTTGTTACGGGTTGATGCAAATGGCACATCACCTCGGCGGCCAGGTGCGCTATACTGGACGCCGCGAGTACGGGGCCGGGACACTGGATGTAACTAACGAGTCGCAGCTTTTTGACGGCTTGGGCGCGCAGGTGGACGTCTGGAATAGTCACGGTGATGAAGTAACAGCGTTGCCGAGCGGATTTCGTGTCGCTGCGCGCACGAGCGGCTCGCCTTTCGCAGCCGTGGAAGATCCGCAACGGAGACTCTACGGCTTACAGTTTCATCCCGAAGTCGCGCATACTCCGCGAGGTCGTGAGATTCTGCAGAACTTTGTCTACCATATCTGTCATTGCACGATGGATTGGACAATGGGTTCGTTCATTGACGACGCCTGCGAAAGAGTGCGCGCCCAGGTCGGTGACAACAAGGTCGTTCTCGGCCTTAGTGGAGGTGTCGATTCCTCGGTCGTAGCTGCGCTATTACATAAGGCGATTGGCGACCAGCTTACCTGTATCTTCGTCAACAACGGTTTGTTGCGCGCACGCGAGGAAGAAGTCGTCCAGCGCGTTTTCGGCGAAAACTTTCATATCAAACTGAAGTATGTCGATGCCTCTGAACGTTTCCTGAATAACCTGCGTGGAATAGTCGAACCGGAAGAGAAACGAAAGGTTATCGGGAACGAATTCATTAAGGTATTCGAGGATGCGATTGTTGATCTGGCGAAGCCCGATCACGGATCACCATCCAACAATCACCAGTTTAAATTCCTCGCTCAGGGAACCCTTTATCCCGACGTGATCGAGAGCATCGCCATCGGTGGCAACCCTGCGCACGTAATCAAAAGCCATCATAATGTCGGTGGGTTACCGGAAAAGATGCACTTCGAGCTGGTCGAACCTGTGCGGCAGTTGTTCAAGGATGAAGTTCGGCAGGCCGGGCTTCAACTCGGATTACCGAAGGAAATAGTTTACCGCCAACCATTCCCAGGACCTGGGCTTGCCGTGCGCATTTTAGGAGAAGTAACTCCAGAACGGCTCCGCATTTTGCGCGATGCCGATACCATTGTGCAAAGTGAAATGGAAGCAAGCGATTGGTATTATCGCGTCTGGCAATCCTTCGCCGTCCTTCTTCCCGTTCAAACCGTCGGAGTCATGGGCGACCAGCGCACTTACGATTACACCATCGCGTTGCGCATCGTCGAAAGCCAGGATGGCATGACCGCAGATTGGGTCCGGCTGCCGTACGAACTACTCGCTCGCATTTCCAATCGCATTGTTAACGAAGTCAAAGGCGTCAACCGAGTCGTTCTCGATATCTCAACCAAACCACCGAGCACGATCGAGTGGGAGTAGGCCGGAGGTCAGAGAACAGAGGTCAGTTAACGCCCTACCTGAAACGACATTACTGATTATCGGCTGCTGGCGGTTAAATGGTTTAATCCATCTTGCTCGCTCACGTTCTGCAGGCCAGTCATTAGCGTTTCAATCTGCTTCTCCTGTATTGCATTGGTACTTTCCTGCTTGGCAGCGTTCGTGCGCAACTGCTCCACCATTGCTTGGAGTTGTTCTACTTTCTGATGTTCCTTCAAGAACTCATTGAGTAGCATGGCGTTGATCGCTTCATAGCGAACCGTATTGACCTTGCCTTCTTCATCGCGCCCTACCAGGTCGGGATTTACCTTTTCTACCTCCTCCGCTACTAAGCCGAACTGCGGAGTACCATCGGAATCGATC
>QHPM01000354.1 GCA_003219095.1 Verrucomicrobiota bacterium | reverse complement strand
GCCGCAGGCCCGGACTGCACACCAACCGATCCAGGCTTCAAAGGCACAGAAGAGTCCTATCGAAATAAAAATCCCTGCGAGGACAGATGCTTCCGGGATCAGACAAGCACCGGCGAGCAGGAAAACGATCGCCATTCCGCCCCGGGCGACACGGCCTTTTCTATCGATATTCGGCTTCATTTAAAGAGGATGCGAGATTCCGGTAGGAAAATAGATGCGCTACGCCGCGGTGGCCAGCAATACGATCAGGCATTCAGGGCGCGCAGCAAATTTTTAAACGACAACCAAGCTGCAGCCGTGTAGGATTGGCGATATGACTAAACTCATCGCGTTGGTAGCAGCAGGACTCTTTGTGGCGGGCACGATGTTCGCGGGTGAACACGGCGATTGCACAAAGCAAGCCGGATACAAAGGCAAGATGGCCTGTGAGGTTTCATTGGCCAGTCTTAACCTCACACCCGAGCAGAAGACGAAGATGGACACGGTGATGGCCGAGCATGCAAAAGCCGGTTGCACCGAAGCGAGCGAAGCCAAATACATGCGGGAGGCGAAAACAATCCTGACCAAGGAGCAGTACGCGAAGTTCGAAGCCGAATGCCAGAAGAGCGACAAAGATAAGACCCAGACTTGAGTTAAATCGTTCAGCCGTTAAATCGGCTAGTTAGATTAAAAATTCGCGCCGGGAGCAATCTCGGCGCGTTTGCTGTACGCAAGGCGACGCTTTCGCGAGTTAATAGTTATGCGTTGTCAGTTAATGGGAAGGGAGAGCAAGGAGCAAAGGAGCGGGGCAAGAGAGTGAGAAGTGATCAGAAGAAAGAACGCCGAACATCCAAAGCAGAGATTGCACAAGATCGGACGCAAGGCGCTATAAGAGGATCAGGGGCGCCGAAGCGTGAGATGTACCAATTCCGCAGGCGCGCGGACCCGCAAGGGGAACCAATTGCCTACTCCATTTGAAACGACCAGTTTGCTCGCGCCCTTGCTATAAAGGCCGGACCAGTAGCGAAAGAGCGCCGGTCCGAAGCCGCATTGCTCGTTTAACATAAGCTGTCCGCCATGGGTATGGCCAGCGAGCGTCAGTGGAAGGGATGCCGCCGCAGCGGCATCGAAGGCATGCGGATGATGCGCTAGAAGGATCGGAAAAGTTTCTGGCTGACGCTGGTTGAGGAGCTGGCGCACCGCGTCGGCAATGGCCATATCTCGGTTTTCCCGCGCCCTCGTCCAACTTAGGCCAAGTAGTTGCAGCGGCGTTCCGCGGACAGCGATCACGACCGATTCGTCGAGAAGAAATGGGATGCCCGAGTGTTTCACCCGGCGTTCGAACTCGGGACCGTTCTCGATCAAGTCGTGATTACCTTCGATCAGGTAAACGCCGTGACCGGCTTGCATCGATC
>QHPM01000349.1 GCA_003219095.1 Verrucomicrobiota bacterium | reverse complement strand
AGAGAAATCTGAAACAAGCGTTTCACATGAGCCGCGAGAATTTCACGCAATGCATCCGGGACCCCGGCAAGAAGCGACTTAGGGTCGTTGTCCGTCACCCGCTGGGAAAAATCGCGTATGCTTTCGACAAGAACAATTCCGACAAGATCAAAGGCTGGCTTGCTGCTCCGCCTTTGCCTGTAATTTGAACGGAGATGGCGGCATAAGCATTGGAATTTACCGTATCGAGTCTTAGGCCGCCGAAGACATTTAAGACCCGCGATGAAATCTTGACTGGTTAAAACAGTCGCGTCTCAAGATGCTCGCGCACACTCGACCGCGGCCATGCCTCTGCTAGCTTCGCGCGTCCAAAATTCCGTGAGCGATACTACAACGCCACTCCGGCTCGGAGTCGACCCGCGCTTTAGCGATCGCGAACGTCAGCCGGGGCTCGATCTTCTCCGCGCCTGCGCCATCATCATAGTCGTCATTTATCACGCCGGCATTATGGGTTTCCCGTTGCCGGGCCGGGTGCATCGGTTCGGTTGGATCGGGGTCGATCTTTTCTTCGTTCTCAGCGGCTACTTGATCGGCAGCCAACTCCTCGCGCCGCTCGCGCGCGGTCAGCCGATCGACCTGCGGCGCTTCTTCGCCCGCCGCCTGTTACGTATTATGCCAGCCTACTTCGTCATTCTCGCCATTTATTTTCTGCTGCCGTCGTGGCGGGAGTACCCGGAAATTTCGCCGCTCTGGAAATTTCTCGTCTCGGTGCAAAACATCGGTCTCCATGGCGGCACCGCTTTCTCGCATGCCTGGTCTCTCGCCGTCGAAGACCAGTTCTATCTCCTGCTGCCACTCATTCTAATTTTGGCGGAATTGTCCTCCGCGCCTTTCTGAGCTGGCATAATTTAGCTGAAACCGGCGTCTCCTTCCGCGGCTTTCAAACCTGGATCTACTACCCGACCTGGACCCGGCTCGATCCGCTCGTCTTCGGAGTTGCCCTGGCCGCAATAGAAAAATTCCGATCAGCTTGGTGGACACGCCTCATGAATGTTGCCCCCTGGCTGCTGCTGCCGGGACTCGCCCTTATCGTGTCCGCATTATATCTGGGCGAAGGAGATTATCTCTCCATTGCCGCGAGCATCTGGCAGTTTCCATTGATCGCGATCGGTATGGCCGCGTTACTGATTTGCGCGGTTAGCCCGCAGCTAATTTTACGGCGAGTAAAAATTCCCGGCGCCGCTTTTATCGCCAGCATTGCCTACAGCGCGTACCTAATTCAGAAACTCGTCATCCATTTCGTCGCGCAATTCTGTTTCAGCCACAATATCGCGCTCACGTCGGTGTCCACTCTTCTGGGCGTCGAACTCTGCGTTTACGCCGGCGCCACAATTCTATTTTTAGCAGTGGAGCGTCCTTTCCTCCAACTTCGCCACCGCATTGCGCCGCGTTTTTTTTTCGTCGCGCAGCGCTGTAGTGCCGGCCGCAGAGTGAATCTCGAATCCTCGCTTCCTTGTCGTAACATCAAACGTGGCAACGAGTGACTCGTTAATCATCGCGGCGAAACGTCTGCGCGACGCTGTCGACGATCTGCGGTTCGCTGCGCCAGTCACACACGTTTACAACCCCCTCATCTATGCCTGGCGCGCGCATGCGATCTACCTGCGCCGCTGCGGAAACGGCCGCAAACGGGTGTTATTCCTCGGAATGAATCCCGGCCCGTTTGGGATGACGCAAACCGGTGTCCCGTTCGGCGAAATCGCCGCCGTGCGCGATTGGCTCGGCATTCAAGCCAGAATTGATCATTCGCCAGACGAGCATCCAAAGCGACCGGTGATGGGATTCGATTGTTCACGCAGCGAAATCAGCGGCCAACGCTTATGGGGTTTGTTCGCGAAACGCTTCAGCTCTGCCGAAAAATTCTTCCAGGAACACATGGTGATGAATTATTGCCCGCTCGCGTTTTGTGAAGAGAGCGGACGCAATCGAACGCCGGATAAACTGCCGGCGAATGAGCGGATGGCATTGTTCGCCGCATGTGATGAACATTTGCGGGAAATTCTTCGCATCTTGGAACCCGAATGGCTCATTGGCGTGGGTGAGTTCGCGGGAAAACGCGCGCGGGAAGTAGTTGCCGCCCCGCCGCCGCGCGTCGGCCAGATTTTGCATCCGAGTCCGGCGTGCCCTGCTTCAAACAATGACTGGGCCGGCACCGCTACCGCTCAATTGCGCAACCTGGGTGTTTGGAGATAAGGACTCCTAAAACGCCAAATCTAGGATCGATTCAAAGGCGCGCCGGCTGCCAAATTTCGAATCATCAAGATGTAGCGTCGGCCGTGTCGGCCGCAGGTGGATCCCGCTCGCAAATGAACCGCGGATGCCACGGATGTCGCGGATAGCTTGAACAGCTTCTGACCTCATCTCTCTGGTCTTTCGCCGCGCTACTTCACCGCGTCAGTCGCAAAGGGCGGCGGAACCATTCGCTCGACGCAGCCAACATCGAGCTGCTTGGCGTCACCCTTCTCCATGAATTCCATGATAATCCGGTCCACGCATTCCGGTTCCACCAGACCGTCCACGCCATGGCCAGCCTGTGGAATGATGACGTGTCTGCTGTTGGGCAAATAACGTGCAACCTCTTCGCCGCGCTGGGGTGGTGTTACCGGATCCAAGTTGCCGGAAAAAATGAGCACCGGAACATTCGAAGAAACCGGCTCCAGAAAGTCGGGCGGTATTTTGCCTTGTGGCCACATGCTGCAGGCCCGCGTTTGTTGAAACACGCGATAGTTCCCGAATGGATTGCCCGCGTTCAGCGTCGCGGCTTCTCCCTGATCAATAAACGGGA
>QHPM01000348.1 GCA_003219095.1 Verrucomicrobiota bacterium | reverse complement strand
CTTCGCTTTCACGCAATCCGCGACTGTCATTTTGCTCATGTTCGGCGCAATCGCGCTGGGTATGAGCGCGCCTTATTTTCTCCTGAGCGCACAACCGGCCTGGCTCAAATTCTTGCCCAAACCTGGCCTGTGGATGGTGCGGGTGAAACAGCTCATGGGTTTTTTGCTAATCGCGACCCTGCTTTTCTTACTTTCCGTGCTCGGCGCCCAGCGCGGCGTCGGAGCCGTGATCTGGACCTGTGCCTTCCTCCTTGTTCTAAGCGTTGCCTGCTGGTTAAAGGGTGCATTCGTTACACCGCTCGCTTCCGCAAAGACCCGTGGTCTCACGCTCCTGCTCATCCTCCTCCTCGTCGTCGGAAGTGGCTCCTATTTGATCGGCGAAAAATTCCAGAGCGCTGCCGCGGTTGCCAACCCGACGGCTTCTGGTGGCGGCTGGGAAAAATTTACGCCCGAACGACTCGCATCCGAACTTCAGCAGGGTCACTCCGTCTTTATTGATTTCACCGCCGAATGGTGCATCACCTGCAAATTCAACGAATCAACCGTGCTCGAAACTGCAGCGGTTCAGGCGGCATTTTCGCAGCGTCAAATTGTTAAACTAAAAGCGGATTGGACCAATGGCGATCCCGCGATCACGAAATTATTGAAACAATTCGGCCGGCCAGGTGTCCCATTGTATGTGCTTTATCCGGGGGGCACAGCGCAACCGTATATCTTCCCGGAACTGCTCACGAAAAACATCGTTTTGGAAAAATTGGAAACCATTAACCGTACAATCGCATCACATTAAATATGAAAACACTTCTTCTCGCCTTGAGTTCACTGCTCGCCACCACTCTTTTCGCTGCCGATTCGCCGCCAGTTGGCGCGGCGGCGCCCGATTTTAACCTGCCGGATGTTTCCGGAAAAACGCACAGTCTTTCGGAATACAAAGGCAAGTACGTGGTCCTGGAATGGTTCAATCCTGAATGCCCATTTGTGAAAAAACATTACGGCAGTGGCAACATGCAGAAGTTGCAGGGCGAATATACCGGCAAAGGCGTGGTCTGGCTGACGATCGATTCCAACGCGCCCGGTTATGAAGGAAACCTGTCGCCCGACCAAGCGCAGAAGGTGATGAAGGATTGGACAAGGCTGGGCGCATCTATAACGCACGCAACACCCCACACATGTTTGTCGTCAATCCCGAGGGCAAAATTGTTTACGAGGGCGCGATCGACAGTAAGGCTTCGCCGAATCCAGCCGATATTCCGAGCTCGACCAATTACGTGAAAGTTGCGCTCGATGAATCAATGAGCGGCAAACCTGTTTCGAACGCCAATACCCGTCCCTACGGGTGCTCGGTCAAATATAAATGAGCTTGTCGCGGCTAAGACACTTTTGATTGTCCGCCAAGCCCGCTAAAAAATCGAAAGCCTGGGTTCTCTATAAACAGGATTCTGGAGAGCATAAGCTGCCCGCCTGCCGTTACCCGGCAGCTTGTCGGTGACATCGGAATTTTAGGTCTTTCTGGGGCTGTTAGAGGATTCGACATCCTGATTGTGCCGTTGTCTAGTTCGGCCTGTAGCTCACTTTGCCAGGATGAACATTCTCTTGCAGACAAAAGAAGAGGTCGAAGCGCACTTTGGAAAAAAGGCGACGATGGCGCCGAATCTTCTAGGCATGGTTGGACAGGGTGAAGAGGCGTTTGGGTTCTTGACGGGCGACATGAGCGAAGGCTTCGAGATCACAGTCGGTTTCTTCAACGGCAAAGCGCGTTATATCGCTTTCAAGAAGCGGACTGGGACGCCGTGGGGCGAGGGTGATCTGCGAGCGGCGCTCATGCAGATCGGAAAATACTCGAATTGGTCGGTCAAGTTCGGCTCGGAATTCTTCGATTATGCCGAAAAACGGAAAAAGGGTGTGGTTGGCGAGGCTACTGGCTGGCAAGCGCCGAGGCGTCGCTACGCTTTTGCTTATATCCCGGACGTAGGGGGAGAGATTGCGATCATGCCAGATAAGACTGCTATCGATCAAAAATTTCCGTTTTCGTGATTTGCCAATGCGCCTCTTCGCCAAGGCTTAGTTATAACTGATAAATCGCAGCGCCACGCGTATGGCAGACAGCGGCAACCCGCGTGTAATCGCCATGACGATTTTCATGGCAAGGCCCGGAATGATTAAAGCCTTGTCCTGCTCGATGGCCCTTAACCCTGCCTGTGCCACTTTTTCCACCGCCACATGCATGAGACCGGCGCGAGGTTTTTTCCCGCGCGATTCCCGATTGGCCACTTCTGCAAATTCAGTATCCACCGGCCCCGGGCAGAGCGTGGTCACAGTAATCCCGCAACCCTGCGCTTCGGCCCGGATCGCTTCGGAAAAACTGGTAACGTAGGCTTTTGTGGCCGCGTAAGCTGCAATGCCTGGCAGCGGGAGGAATCCAGCAGAGGAACTCACGTTCAAAATTGCCCCCCGTTTTTGCGCGATCATCCGCGGCAGTAACGCGCGAGTCAGCGCAGTTAATGCCAGCACGTTGACCAGCACCTGTTCATTGACATGAATCGGGTCGGCCGTGGCAAAGGAACCGTGATCGCCGACGCCGGCATTGTTGATCAGGAAATCGATCGGCTCGTTCGTGAGCAAGGCAGCGAGTTGCATCGTCTGCTCGAGATTTGAAAGATCGATCTCGCGGATGTTGACAAGCAACGCCGGGTTCCTGGCGACTAATTCGGTGCGCAACTGTTCGAGCCGATCGCGCCTTCTGGCGACAAGAACGAGAAGTTTTGCACGCGGAGCCAGTTGCCGCGCGAATTCGCGACCAATCCCGGCCGAGGCGCCGGTGATGACGGCTGAGCAATGGTCGAGCTTCATGGCTTTATGATAGGAATCTCTCGTGCCGAAAGTTGTCGCCAATGTCCTCGCGGCAAATCTCCGAGGCGTAAGTTGCCCATTCGGAGTCGCGCCAATTTTTTCGCGTGAAATCCGAAACACTCGAGCATGCGCCGGATCTGGCGATTGATTCCTTGTTCAAACAATCCCGCGCAAAAGTTTCTGCGCTAAATCCAGTGTGGCAGCGCGATCGAGTACCACTTCATATTCCTTTTCGACCTTGAACCTGGGATGCGTTAATCGCTGCGCGAATTCACCATCATTCGTCAGCAACAATAAGCCTTCGCTCTTAGCGTCAAGCCGGCCAATGTAAGAGAGCGAAGAAAATTTCGGCGGGAGCAGATGGTAAATCGTATCGGTTATATGTGGATCGCGTCGCGTGCAGACGAATCCAGCCGGTTTGTTGAGCAAAATGTAAATGGGCGCGTGTCGATGAATCAGTTTGCCATCGACTTTGACATGATCGGTTGCCGTTGGCTGGAAATGAAAATCCCGGCACGGTTTTCCATTGACGGTCACACGCCCGGACTTAATCAATTCGTCTGCGCCCCGACGCGAGGTCACGCCGGTCGCGGCGAGGAATCGATTGAGACGCACGTTTACACGGTGTGAATGTGATCAGTGATCGGTGAATAGCAGCTCGCGTCGCAAACTAACTATTTACTTATCACCATTCACTAGTCACCACCGCGCAATCACACATCAGGCTTCGTCTTCGGCAGGCCGATTACCTTGCTCGTTTCCTTCCATTGCCCGCGTTTCTTAAGCAGATCGACGCGCTCGAAACGTTTCAAGACATTGCGCTTGGCCGCGATGGTGCTGGCTCCCTTAAGACTGCGATGCTGCGACATGGATAAAGTTAAAATGTTGAATGGTTAAATCGTTAAAAGATAAATCAAAAAACGAGTCGAGACAGTAGCGCGCTCTCATCGTTTTTCAAACACGCGCTAAAGTTGATTCGAGAGAATGATGTAGGTGCCGAAACTCGCGACCTGATGATAAACGTGGAAGTGTCGCATCAGTAGGCCACGCCAGTAAACCACGCGGTCTTCTTCAATGATGAGAAATACCGGGCGGGGCGCGCGCCATTGCTCGAGCGCGCCCTTTTCCTCGAGAAAGAGACTGCGCTGCTCGGGCGTAAGCGGTAATCGCGGATCGGGTTCTTGGTTAACCATGGCGAACTTGCGCTCGAGATAAAACCCGAGGCTGCTGGCGATGTCGGGCGGCCCTTCAAAAAGCACCTGACCGTTCGTGCCCAATCGGCTGTTTAGGAAACGGGCCGCATCCGCCAGGGAAAAAAATGGGGCAATCCGCGCGATGCCGCTGATCATGCAAAGACCGACCACAACCATTCCGAAGGCGAGGCCAACGGTTGCGATTTTCTCGCGTCGGCGGCAAAGCAGGTAAACGGTGATAATTGCACCAGTCAGGAGCCCGATTGCGGCGATGGCCAGAAGGGGACGAAAATGCAGCCAGGCGGTCGCCGGCATGTCGGCAAGTGCCTTCCACGCCGTCCACCGAAGATCCGTTTCGCCCCACTCGCTCTCGTTTTTGGGAAGAAGATGCGGAAGCGCTATGGCGATGAAACCAATCGCGATTCCGGCGAGGGCAACGGTAGCGGCGCCGAGATTACGTAGAGAATTCGGCGCACGCTCGAGAATCATCGCGGCCCAGAGCGCAAACGCGGCGAACATACTCAGCGCGTAGTAATCCTGTCGCTGCCCAATAGCCAAAAGCGGGACCAACACCACAATGGCCCAAGCCATCGGAAGAGCATCCTGGAAAGCAATCTCGCGTGGTCCCATCACCCGCCGCCAGGAAAAGATCAGCGGCGGCAAAATCGCCAACGACCAGGGGAACCACCAGGCGAGATGGCTGGCGAGAAAAAGTAACAGATAAGGCCACCAAAGAAGCGAGCGAAATCGCATCCGCGCCTCACGATAAAAGATCGCCAGGGCGGCAAAGGTCGCCGCCGGGAAAAGCAATCCATGCGGACCCTTCGTCAGACACGCGAGTGCGGCGCAAATCCAGAATCCGGCAAACCAGGCGCGCCGCTGATGGCGTTGCTGGAACCCGGCCAATCCGCAATAAATCGCCCCA
>QHPM01000226.1 GCA_003219095.1 Verrucomicrobiota bacterium | reverse complement strand
CCTCATGATGGTCCCCCGTGAGGAAACAGGCGGTGCGGTAGAGCTTGGGCTGGTGCGCCCGCATCGCGGAAGTGAAGCCACGGTCGGACACGGGCATGGGGATGTTACTCGCCACACGTGGAGTGCAATTCGTAACGATTACGCGCATTTTAAGCGAAGCGGGCAACAAAGAACGAAGACACCACACGTCTCCTCATTCACACTCAGTGCCGAGTCGCACTGGAAAGGTTCATTTTTTTGCCTCGCGGCCGTCATGAAACGAAAAGTGCTGCCATCAAGGCTGTGATTTTTACGAACCCACGTCTTGAGTGCGAGGATATTTCACTATTCTTCCTTGCTGCGCGGCGTCCGCGAGGGCATTCGAACCTGTCACTTCTTTGACTCGGCCCTGATCGGTGACCCGTTTTCTCTCACATTCGATTCCGGTTTCGGTGTTCCAGAGGAATTAGAGCGCGACCATCTGCGGATGGAAGATCGCGCTTCCCGCCGTTATCTGTAAGGGTGCGCGACAAGCCTCATAAACAACAAACATGAGTGAATCGAGCGATAGCGCTGCTCCGCCTTTTTGGAACCAACGCTACGCGTCCGGGGAGACACCGTGGACGTTTCAAGGTATCCCCGCGACACTCCGGTCCTTTGTCAGGAGAACGCGGACACGGGGAACGGTCCTAATCCCAGGCTGCGGAACCGATCATGAAGTTCTTCATTTTTTTCGAACTGCCGGTTTCGAAGTCACCGCTATCGATTTTTCAACTGTTGCTATCGGCCAAATCAAAAAAGCGCTGGGGAATTTCGACGGCAAAATTATCCGTGGAGATTTTTTCAAGTTCGATTTGCAAAATCGCTTTGATCTGATCTACGAACGCACTTTTCTGTGTGCGTTGCATCCGCGCAGATGGCCGAATTATGCCAAACGCGTCGCGCGGTTGCTCCGACCGCGAGGGAGACTGGTTGGCATCTTTTTTTATGGAACGGAGCCGGACCCGCCGCCTTATCCACTGAGCGAAGCACGAGCGGCAGAAATTTTCAGCAAATACTTCCGGTTGATTCGCGATGTTAAAGTTTCCGATTCAGTTGCGATGTTCGCGGGAACGGAGCGGTGGCAGGAATGGCAACTCGCCGCTCTTTTGCGTTAATGGTAAGGCCACCGCAGAACTAGTCGTTTCCGATTTGGCTCTGCCGGTGAGAATTAATGAGTTACTGGCGTGTCGAGTGCGGCTGCAGTCCGTCGATAATCTTCGCAAAACGTGCATCCCTGCGAAGCGAGGCCCAGGCGGCATCAAATTTGAGTTGGCCATAATCGGGACCGCCCGGCCTATTGGCGAGATAGCCCAAGCGTTCGATCGCCGGATCCTTCTCACCCAGCCAAGCATAGGCCATGGCGAGACGGGTCAACGCTACCGCGCCATCTACTGCATCCTTGGTTATCGGGTGCAGCTCAACGGCGCGGTTTCCTTCAGACAGCGATTCTTCCTTTCGCCCCAGTCCGGCATTGATCACACAAAGAATTCCACGGAGAAGGCCATTGTCCGGATCATCGCGCAACTTTTGTCCAATTTCGTCGCGAGCAACATTGAAAGCTACGATTGATCGCGCCGGATCAGCCTGGGCACGCGAGATCTGGCCATCGAAAAAGCTGGGCAGTAATGAGCCGGTGCCGTCAATCATTGAGCGCGGATACACGGATGCGCTGATCAGAATATGGAGGAATGATTCTGCGCGTCCTGGCGGAGTGGAAGCGCCTCCCTCCGCCAGAGATCGCGTTTTTTCGCGCAACCGCGCCAACAATGGAACTTCGCAATTGGAACGCCGGAGCCAATTTAGACCAGCGCTCCGCCGCAGCTCGAGCCGGCACCGGCAGTACAGCCGAAGCAATGGTCGCCGGTGAGAATTTCACGATTCTCGACGATTGCCGGATCGAGGTCCCAAAGATACAGCGGCCCATTTCCATTTTGCCAGTTCATCTTCAGCATCTGATTGAAGTCGCAGTCGAAGACTTCGCCCGTCCAACTCACGCTGATAGTGTTCCGACACATTAAGCCGCTGATCGTCGCCGGATTAAAATTGTCGATCAAGAGCTGCATGTACTCTTCCAGTTTATCGTGGTGGCGAAGATAGGAAGCGAAACGGGCGATCGGCAGATTGGTAATGGTGTAAAGGTTGTTGAAAACGATTCCGAAATATTTCTTCAACTCGCGTTTGTAATCCGCTTCCAGCCTTGCCTGCGGAGCGGGGAGAAATGCGCCGACTGGGTTGTAAACGAGATGAAGAGGAAGACCGCTGCCATAACCTAACGAGTTTAATACTCGCAAGGCTTTAATGCTGGCATCGAACACGCCTTCGCCCCGCTGGGCATTCACATTTTCCGCGGTGTAACACGGCATCGAAGCGATGATTTCGACTCTGTGCCGGGCGAGAAATTGCGCCAGCCCGTCGTAGCCCGGTTCGAGCAGGATGGTGAGATTGCAGCGGTCGATCAGGTGACGCGACGGGCGCAGCGCTTTTACGTGTTCGATAAAATAGCGAAACTCCGGAATCATTTCTGGCGCGCCGCCGGTAAGATCGATTGTCGAAATCTCGGTCCCCGCGAACCAATCCACCACGCGATCAATCGTCTCGCGGGTCATGATTTCTTTGCGCTTGGGGCCGGCGTTTACGTGGCAATGCATGCAAGTTAGATTGCAAAGCTTCCCAACATTGACCTGCAGCACCTCGGTTTTCCCATGTCGCAGTGGCAGAGAGTGCGTCGTGAGGGTTTCAGAGAAGCGATTCACGCATTAAGTTTTGCACGATGTTATCATTTTGACGAAATCGGAAATGCCTAACGCTCAAAAGAAGCCGGCGAACATTCGCTCACGGCAAATCTCCATCATTGTTCCAGTGCTAAACGAAGCCGCGAGTATCGAGCGGTTTCTTCGCTGCCTGCGTGAGAGAGCAGATGACGCCGAGGTAATCGTCGTCGATGGCGGCAGTAGCGATGGCACGGTCGATCTGACACGAAATCATTGCGATCGCTGTTTACATGCTCCGCGTGGTCGCGCGGTTCAAATGAATGCCGGGGCGCACGCTGCATTCGGCGATACTTTTTGGTTCCTGCACGCCGATTGCGAAGTGCCAGCCGATTGCGTTCAAAAAATATCCGACGCGCTTCGTCATCCTCAGATAGTCGGCGGCTTCTTTCGTATCCGCATTCCGAATAAACATGTCGTTTACCGATTAACTGATTCGTTCGCGCACTATGCCGGCCTCCTTTTGTGCATGCGCTTCGGCGACCACGGGTTCTTTTGCCGCCGCACCGCCTTCGAAAAAATTGGAGGATTCCCGGAGGTAGCGTTGATGGAAGACGCCGAATTTTTCCGCGAGCTTCGACGGCTTGGTCGCATTGCCATTATCGCCTCGCGCTTGGTCAGCAGCCCTCGCCGCTACCAGGAAATAGGCCGATGGCGTTTAACTCTTACTTACGGATTGATCGCATCGCTCTATTTTCTGCGCATCCCTATTCCAGTGCTTGCTGCCATTTATCGACAAACCTGCGCGCTTCCAAATGATTCGCGACATCCGACTGTTGAAAATGCGAAGTAAAACGAAAGTCACGCCAACTCATGAAGTGCCAATTAATGACTATTTGAATATTAGAACCCCCAAGCAGCCGGAATATGGAAAACTGGAGCCTAGGGGATTCGAACCCCTGACCTCCTCAATGCCATTGAGGCGCTCTACCAACTGAGCTAAGACCCCTCACAGGTTTCTGATTGTAGGGTTCCGAATGGGGATTGCAACCCAACCCCGAATGATCGCATTTAAGCAATGCGCCGGCGGCAATTTCGCTAAGGAATGTCGATCGAAACCGATTAAGCCACGGCAGCCTTTTCCGGTAAGGGTGAAGGCATGCTCGAGGGCTTTGGCGACGTGGATTGAAGGTGTGAGGCGACGGCTTGAGCAAGCCGATCTGGCAGATATGGCTTCGCCAGAAAAGCGTGCTGGTTTTCGCGCTCAAAGTCGGTGCCAATCAATTCCGCGCTGTAGCCACTGGTGAAAATGACTTTCAAGTCGGGCTTATCCATTATGAGAGTATGCGCGAGCTCGCGACCAGAGATGGATTCGGGCATCACGACGTCGGTGAGCAAGAGGTCGATTTCGGCATTGTGCTTCCCCCAAAGGTCGAGAGCTGCGCGACCGTTCGGCGCAGCCAAGACACGATAGCCCAATGCACTAAGCGCATCGCTAACGAATTCACGCAGCATTTCTTCATCCTCGACGACAAGGATGGTGATGCTCTCAGTGGGCGCCCACCCGGCAGACGATCTCTCGGGTTTTTGGGATTTGGCGACCAATCCATCCACGCTAAGGGGGAAGAATGCACGAATAGAAGTACCGCGACGTAGGGCACTCTCCACTTCAACCCAGCCACCGTGTTGCTTCAGCACTCCATAAACAGTGGCGAGACCCATTCCGGTCCCCTTGCCGGGTTCTTTGGTGGTAAAGAAGGGTTCGAAAATGCGAGCCACGGTTGCCGCATCCATTCCGTCACCAGTGTCTTTCACCGTCAGGCAAATGTGCGATCCCAATTGTGCCTCCGGATTGCGTGCATGTGCCGCCTCATCAACCTCAACCTGGACAGTAGCGATGGTGAGCTTGCCTCCCTCGGACATGGCGTCACGAGCGTTGAGCGCGAGATTCATGATTACTTGATCGACGCTGCTTGAATCTGCGAAAATTGGCGGCAAATCGGGCGCGAGCCGCATGTCGAGGGCGATATGTTCGCCGATGATTCGGCGCAACATCGCCACCGTTTGCTCGACAACGTCATTGAGCGCGAGCGGCCGGCGCTGAATAATTTGCTTTCGGCTATAAGCAAGTAGCTGGCGCGTCAGTGCGGTGGCGCGCTCGGCAGCGCGCTCCACCTGATGAAGGGATGCGGTAAGTTTCTCGTCGAGATGCGGATTGCACAACTGCATCGCGGTATTGCCCAAGATTACAGTCAGGATGTTATTGAAATCATGCGCCACCCCCGCAGCGAGACGCCCGACCGCTTCCATCTTCTGCGCTTGACGAAGCTCGTTCTCCAGTCGGACGCGATCGGTAATGTCTTGCAGGATGATTAGATGAAACGGGACGCTGCCTAGCTCGAGATTCTGAGCGGCGACGAGAACTTCACGAGTTTCGCCGCCGGTGGTACAAATGGTAGCGGCCAAATTGCGCACCACGTGTCGAGCGGCCAGCTCGTCCCGAATCGTTATCGCTGTGTCGCTATTAGCCCATAACGCGGTTCCGCCGGCGAGAACCGATTCGCGCTTGGCATTAACCAGCTCAAGAAAACTGACGTTTGCGTCGAGACAACCCTTCCCGTCAGGCCGCTGAATCGTCATTGGGATGGGACTGCTATGAAAGGCCTTGGAAAATCGTTCTTCAGATCGCCGCAGCGCCTCTTCGGCGACTGCGCGCTCCGCGACTTCGCCAGTGAGTCGCGCATTGGCGGCGCGCAATTCCGCCGTGCGCTGATTTACCAGCGCATCAAGTTCCTGCATTTGCCGGCGCGCTATCTGAGTCAG
>QHPM01000356.1:1467-4844 GCA_003219095.1 Verrucomicrobiota bacterium | reverse complement strand
CGCACCGCCGCGCCATGACGGTCAAGCGCGGTGAAGGTCGGCCGCTCGTGGCGTTGGAAGAACTGCTGGTGCGTGAGCGGGCCGATCTTGAGCCAGCCGATATGTTAAGTGCCGATCGAATTTATGAGCGCCGATGGGCCATTACGCTCTTGGAACAAGTACTCACCCGATTGGGAGAAGAATATCAAGTCGCGGGCAATAGCGCATTATTTGAGCAGTTAAAGCAAATGCTAAGTGATGAGCCGGATCGGCCGTCGCAGGCAAGGATCGCGCAGGAATTCGGGATGAAGGAAAACGCGGTGAAGCAGGCATTCCATCGCCTGCGTCAGCGATATCGGTTGTTGTTACGCGAGGAGATTGCGCAAACGGTGGCGGTGCCGGGCGACGTGGAAGAGGAGTTGCGGCATTTCATCGCGGTACTGCAAACGTAACTTCTAACAAAATTCGGCACAGTACTATGGAAGTGAGTGATTATCCGAAAAGTGCTGCGGAAAGTGCGAGCCGCATTTGCGGTAAATGCGGTAGCAAGATCTTCCCGGACGCGCCGCAGGGATTTTGCAGCCTCTGCCTTTTCAAGACTGGTCTCGGACCGCTCTTGGATGAAGAGGATGAGAGTCTCGAATCGAATCTTCCAATCGAAATGAACTTCGACGACTACGAGTTGCTGAAGGAAATCGGCCGGGGCGGTCAAGGGGTAGTTTACCGTGCCCGGCAAAAGAGCCTCAACCGCACCGTTGCATTAAAAGTCATTGGCGTAGGTCGATGGGCCACCGAAGCACATCTGAAACGGTTTCGCCTCGAAGCCGAAGCGGCGGCGAGCTTGAACCATCCACTCATAGTTCCAATTCACGAAATCCGCGAGCGCGGCGGTTACTGCTACTTCAGCATGAATCTAGTCGAAGGCGGCCAGCTCGACGAAGTAGCCAGGAAGAAGGAGATACCGGTTCGTCGGGCAGCGGAACTCATTGCAAAGCTTGCGCGGACCGTGCACTACGCGCACGAGCACGGCATTGTGCATCGGGACATCAAACCGGGAAACATTTTGCTTGATGCAAAAGGCGAACCGCATCTTACCGATTTTGGCCTGGCCAGACTGATTGAGACAGAAAGTACCGTTACCCGCACGACTGACGTTCTGGGCACACCCAGCTATATGGCTCCGGAACAAGCCAGCGGTAATAACGCGGAGCTTACCTGCGCAACGGACACTTACGCGCTCGGCGCAGTCTTCTATCAACTACTAACTGGGTGTGTCCCTTTTGTTGGGCGAAGCACCTATGAAACCGTCCGGCTGGTTTTGGAAACAGACGCGAAGCAACCCCGGCTGGTGAATCCGAAAGTAGATCGCGATCTCTCTACGATCTGTCTGAAGTGCCTGGAGAAAGATCCTAAGCGCCGCTACTCTTCCGCGCTCGCGCTAGCCCAAGATCTTGAACGCTGGCTGCAACACGAACCAATCAAGGCGCGCCGCTCAGGTCTCGTTAGTCGGGGAAGCAAATGGCTGCGACGCAATCCAGCCACGGCCGTTTCCGTTGCATCTCTCGCTGCTCTGCTGGTGGCCCTGGGCGTAATTATCTCGAAGAGCGCTTTCATTCAGCAACTGCCGAATAACGCGATCAGTCCATCGGACAAGTCGATCGCGGTCCTGCCGTTTACGAATCTCAGTGATGATAAATCGAACGCCTATTTCGCTGATGGCATCCAGGACGAAATCCTGAGCCGGCTGTCTAAAATAGCCGAACTAAAGGTCATTTCGCGCACATCGACAGAAAATTATAGGAGCTCACCACGTAACGTCCGTGCAATCGGCCAGCAGCTCAGAGTGGCGAATATTCTCGAGGGCCAGGTGCAGAAGGCCGGCGATGAGGTGCGAATCATGGTGCAGCTTATCAATAGTTCGAGCGAGTCGCAGCTTTGGGCCTCCAGGCAAAGTTGACCGGCTCCGCGCAACGCGCAATCGCGGCGCGGCCGACTGAGAATACGCAGGCGCATCAACTCTACCTCAAAGGCAGGTTTTTCTGGAATAAACGGACTGGTGCTGATTTACAAACGGCCGCGGATTACTTTCAGCAAGCGATCTCGGCAGATCCAAGCTACGCTAACGCTTATGCCGGACTAGCTCAGGCTACGTTATTGATGCCATTCTATGAGGCCGGCGCTTCACAAGACATGTTCCCAAAGGCGAAAGCTGCGGCTACCCGAGCCATTGAGTTGGACGAGAGTTCTCCGGAAGGGCATGCCGCGCTCGCAATGTTGCTTTGCTACGATTTAAAGTTGCGGGAGTCAGAAGCCGAGTTTAAACGCGCCATCGAGCTAGATCCTAACTATGCGACGGCTCATCATTGGTACGGAAACACTTTGCTGACATCGCTTGGCCGATTTGAAGAGGCCATTAAAGAGGGAAAACGGGCCGTCGAGCTCGACCCCTTTTCGCTCATCATCAATGCAGACTTGGGCAGCACCTTGATGTTGGCCCGTCGCTATGATGAAGCGATTGGGCAACTGCGTGCCACGCTCACCCTCGACGGCAATTTTGCTTATGCTCACACGATGCTTGGCGCGGTCCTGTTGCTGAAAGGAGACGTTAACGGAGCAATCAGCGAATACGAGAAAGAGAGGACTTTAAACGATAGTTGCGACGCGCTGGCCCTGCTCGGCCTGGCCTACGCCAAAATAGGGAGGACAGCCGAGGTCACGCAGCTTCTGCAAGAGTTAAACGTGTGCGGACAGAAACACTACGTTCGCGACCATGTCTACGCTTTGATGTACATAGCCCTGGACCAGAAACAGACCGCGATGGACTATTTGGAGAAATCTTCAGATAACTGGTTAAGGGTCGATCCACTGCTCGATCCCCTGCGGAACGAGCCGCGCTTTCAAAAACTAGTCGCAAAATCTTTTCCGCAAAGTCCTCCGTAAGCTCGCGGGTCCGTAGCCGAATTGGGCGAGACGACCCGGGGCAAATCGAACAGGGGGAAGACGAAAGCAGCGAAATTTTGCTTTAAAGGATTTGTTTCTAACAGAAGGAAACGAAGGCCTCCGGCTTGTAGAGCCTACGGCTCGGAGAGGAACGAAGGCTTTTGTAGGTCCGGCAGAATCGAATCTTTGTTCGCCTTGTTACCTTCTGTAAAGGATTCCGCATTTTTCCACGTAACCTCGCCACAGATTTGGGACAGTACATGTCCGAAAGCCGAAATAACAATTATGAAAAGGCCACCAGTATTTCGCTCCCTGATCGGATTCACCTTGGTGCTTGCCGCGGCCTCCGCGCTCTGCGCCAAAATCGGCGCTGACAGCCCGCAGCAGGCGTCATTTCCGGAGATATTCGTCGTCAACACCACGTTCGATGCGAGTACGGGCGCTGATGATGCCTTTCC
>QHPM01000356.1:0-1295 GCA_003219095.1 Verrucomicrobiota bacterium | reverse complement strand
AGTCTCAGTGTGGGGCCTTTTCGTATCTTTAACGTCACGACCACTGGGACCGTCAACTTCTCAGGGCTAACCCTGCAATATGGATTTGGTATTAACGAAGGAGGCGGGATCCAGAATGCCAGTACGGGAACCGTCAACGTAAATAAGTGCACAATCAGTAACAATGGGGCGATAAATGGCGGTGGCGTCGCCAACGCAACAACTGGTCGCATTATCCTCAGTAATTGCCTCATCGAAAACAATTATTCGGAGCTCTCCAATGGAGACAGCTCTGGCGGCGGTATCTACAGCTGGAGCGGGAATGTGACCATGACAAATTGCACTTTGTCATCTAACACCGCCAGTTCAGGCGGCACCAGTGGAGCAGGCTCTGGCGGCGGTATCTACAACCGGGGCGGGACTGTGACCATGACAAATTGCACTTTGTCATCTAACATCGTCAGTTCAAACAGCAACAGCGACATCGCAAACTGCTATGGCGGCGGAGTCTACAACGCTGGGACTCTGCTACTCAGTAACAGCACAATCGACCACAACGGCAACACGGCGGCGGATAACCACTCCCTCGCCGAGGGTGGGGGCATTTACAACGACGGTGCGATGGAGGTCACGAACAGCACAATCGATGATAACTCTGGATTCCAGACTGGCGGCATCTATAATATTGGCACTGCGATTATAACCAACAGTACGATCGCTTATAACGCAGCCTATGGCGCCTTCGAGCCTCATCCCGGCGGTATAGAGAACGATGCCACGCAATCTGACATCCAAGTAAAAAGCTGCATCATTGCGGGAAGCGATGGGAGTGGGGATGTTAGCGGCGCTTTCACTTCAGGCGGGTTTAACTTTATCAGTAGAGGTGATTACAGCACGGGCTTTACCGCGGCTACCGATCAGACGGGCACATTTGCTGCACCGCTTGATCCGAAGCTTGACGGCCTGAAAGATAACGGTGGGCCGACGTGGACCATTGCGCTGCTCCCGGGCAGTCCGGCGATTGATAAAGGCACGAGTAACGGGCTCACCGGCGCCTTAATTACTGATCAACGAGGAGTCGGTTACAAGCGCACAGTGAATAAGTCGGTCGCAAATGCCACTGGAGGCGATGGCACAGATATCGGCGCCTTTGAACTTGGAGCGCAAATCAAGGCGGTATCCCGCAAAACGCACGGCAGTGTGGGTACCTTCGGTCTCAACCTTCCACTCTATGGCGCTAGAGTTGGAGTAGAATGCCGGACTGGCGGCGCTTCCGGTGTTCATCAAGTGCTCCTAACGTTCCCAAATGCAGTAAG
>QHPM01000280.1 GCA_003219095.1 Verrucomicrobiota bacterium | reverse complement strand
ATCACGATTCCAGCTGGCGAAGCCAGTCTGGCTGGTGCTCTCAGCTTGCCCGAACAGGCCCATTCATTGGTTCTGTTCGTGCACGGCAGTGGCAGCAGCCGGCACAGTCCACGGAATCAGTTTGTGGCACGGACGTTGAACAACGCTAAATTGGCAACGCTGTTGTTCGACCTGCTGACAGCGAATGAGGAACGGATTGATTCCTACACCGCTGAGTTTCGTTTCAATATTGAGTTACTTGCCGAGCGGCTATCATTCGCCACGAAATGGACCAGCGAACAGGCCAATACCCGAGACCTTTGTATCGGTTATTTCGGCTCGAGCACCGGAGCCGCTGCCGCCCTCGTCTCCGCCGCTGAATTTCCTGATGTCGCAGCGGTCGTGTCCCGCGGAGGCCGGCCTGATCTCGCGGGCGACGCATTGCCAAAGGTGCGGGCTCCGACGTTGCTGATCGTCGGTGGCAGGGATGAGGTAGTGATCGCGCTCAATCAACAAGCGCAACGTGAAATCCGCGCTGAAGTGAAGCTGGAAATTGTTCCCGGAGCGACTCACCTCTTCGAACAGCCTGGCGCCCTCGACCGGGTCGCAAAACTGGCAATTGACTGGTTTTTGCGCCACGGCGCGGTTCCTGAGTCGAGACCTCTCTAACTATTTCTGAACAAGTTAGAGATTCCTCGGCTCCGCTCGGAATGACAGAATTGGCTTACGAATACAAATACTCGTCGTGGTACTCGCGTTGTGGCGCAAACTGGACGTTTTCGTTTCCAGTCTCGGGATACTCGAAGATTTTTCCTTCGTAATTGCGAATCACGATTTTCTCGTTGTCGTGATAGAGGATGTAGCCGGGATTGATCGGCACTTTGCCTCCACCGCCAGGGGCGTCGATGACGTATTGCGGGACGGCGTAACCAGTGGTGTGACCGCGCAGCCCTTCGATGATCTCGATGCCTTTTGCGACAGATGTGCGCAGATGCGACGAGCCGTTAATGAGATCGCACTGATAAAGGTAATAGGGACGGACACGGCACATCAGAAGTTTGTGCACGAGCGTTTTCATTGTCTCGACATCGTCGTTCACGCCCGCGAGCAACACGCTTTGGTTGCCCAACGGGATGCCGGCATTCGCCAGCCGCTCCAGCGCTTCTTTTACTTCAAGAGTGAGCTCGCGCGGATGGTTAACGTGCACGCTCATCCAGAGCGGATGATACTTGGCCAGCATCGCGCAGAGCGCTGGCGTGATTCGTTGCGGAAGAAAAATCGGAACCCGCGTCCCGATGCGAAGGAATTCGATATGCGAAATTGCCCGTAGACGACTGAGCAAATTCTCCAGTTTACCGTCGCTAAAGAGGAGCGCGTCACCTCCCGAAAGGAGGACGTCGCGCACTTCGGTATGTTTTTCGAGATAGCGGAAGACTTCTTCAAAATCGGTGTGCAATTCCTGTTCGCCCACCCCACTGACGACGCGGCTCCGCGTGCAATAGCGACAATAGGCGGCACACCGGTCGGTTACCAAAAACAGCACGCGATCCGGGTAGCGATGGACTAGCCCCGGCACCGGCATGTGCGAATCTTCACCGCACGGATCGGCCATATCGTAGGGCGAACCCCATGTTTCTTCAATCCGCGGGATCATCTGCCGCCGGATCGGATCGTCCGGATTTTCGCGCGGGATCAGATTGAAAAAGTGCGGCGTGATCGCAAGCGCCAGCTTATCGCCTGAGAGCAAAACCCCGGCGCGCTCCTCCTCGTTCAGCGAAAGGTGTTCCTCCAGCTGGGCCAGCGTAGTGACGCGATTTCTCAACTGCCATTTCCAGTCGTTCCACCGTTCCGGCGCAATCCCGCCATTGCGAGACCAATAGCCCGGCGCGTAGGAGCGGAACGCCTTTTCCTGCTCAATTCCCTCGGTGAGATTCACCATTTTCGTATTTGTGTATAAAAAACTTAACGTCGTTAACAATCATGTCAATGCATCGGGTTTTAACTGCCTCCCCTCGAATGGATTCGCCTGATGCCGGCCTCCCACGGTTATTCAATTTCGGACTCTAGGCGGCAAGTCTTTTCCGGGGAGCGCACGCGCCTCGCCTGCCAATTTCGGCGCCCCGCCGAAAATGCTTTCTGTTCCAGGAAAGAAATCGTTGCCGAGGCCAACAACGCACGCGAGGCGCGTGCGCTCCCCGGACACGATCGCGATCACTAGTCGAAGACTGCGCTAAACGGCTATGCCACCCACGCATCGCTCGGAATGCCGAAACGTTTTCCATCTTCCAAGACGTTTCCGTTCATTAAATCACAATAATAATCTGTCCAACCGGTGGTTGGCGAACGAACGTAACCGTGCAATTCGCCGCCGTCGGCATCGCGCTCGGGCATAACGTGACCACGCTGCGCGAAATGCGCACAAACGCCGTGCAACCATTCGTGGAGCCAGACTTCACCGCGAGCCTCGTTTGTCCAGGCGGATGAGGGCGCATTGGCGATTGCAGCGTAGGTCGCGCCATTAGTCGCTTTGCTTGCGCCCATCGCCAAACCCCAGGCATCACACGGAACCGCGGCTCCATTTTTCAAATTCCGCTGGGGCCAGAAAACGAAAATCGAATCGTATTTCCCGGGCGGCGCGAACGAATCCAGATCGGATCGAATGTCATCGGGCGAGGGCCAGAAACGTGATGGCGATTCTCGGGTGAGAGAAGCAAGCGGGTGATCGGGCCGCACAATTTCGTATTCGATTCCCGCTCTGCCACCTGTCAGCTTCGAAACCAGGTGCGGAAATCGACGGAACGAATCGAGCGCATCAACCAGCTCCTGATCCGACGCGAGTTGGTGAAAATGGCGTTCGCTGCCATCAACGCGTAACACCACGTCCAACTCGCGATAGACGAGCAGCGCTGTCCTCCAAATCTTCACCAGCTTACGGCAATACTCGCGCGCAACCGATAATCGCAGAGGAAAAGATCGCGTCAACTCACAGGTGTAGCCGCGTCTCTGCGCGACGCCTGCGCGGCTCACCGAGCCGCGGCTACAGGCGCTGACTGGCATTAGTGGCGTCCCCGCAAAGCGCGTCTACATTTGAACAAGCACCGGCTCGATCGTGTCGAAATTCGAACTCATGCGATTTTTATTTGCTCTTATTTTTTGTGGCGCCATGAGCGCCTCGCCTCTTCTGGCGCAGGAGTCCTCCTCCACCATTCCGCCGGCGGCAGCGGATTCCGGCAAGGATGTCGTTCACGCCTTGAACAATGCTTTCGCCAAAGTGTTCGAAACCGTCGCGCCCAGCGTCGTCATCATCGAGGTTTCGAAAAAGAACGACGGCAACGAAGGCTTCAATTTCGACGATCTATTTTTCCAAGGACAGCCGGACGATAATTCATCGCGGCGCGGTCCGCGTAATTTGCAGCCGATTCAGAGCGAAGGTTCCGGATTCATTGTGCGGCCTGATGGATACATCTTCACCAATTTCCACGTGGTCGAGGCGGCGGAGCATGTCGACGTTAAATTAAAAGATGGTCGCGAATTTCCGGCGAAAGTCGTCGGGACTGATGAGAAGACCGACATCGCGGTGATCAAGATCGACGCCAAAGATTTGCCCGTGGTGCAGATGGGCGACAGCGATGCGGTGCGCGTCGGGCAGTTTGCCTTCGCCATCGAGGCGCCATTTAAGCTGGATTACACCTTCACCTACGGCGTCGTCAGCGGAAAAGGCCGGAGCAAACTCTTCACTAATGGCGGTTACAGTATTTCCGATTACATCCAGACCGATGCCTCGATTAATCCTGGTAACTCGGGGGGCCCGCTCTGCGACATCGATGGCAAGGTCATCGGCATGAACACGCTGATCAATGGATTGAACCGCGGCCTTGGCTTCGCCATTCCGAGCAACCTGGCCAACGAAATCGGCCAGCAACTGGTGGCCGGGAAAAAAATTGCACGGCCCTGGCTTGGCATTCGAATCGAATCAGTCGGCGACAATCCAAACACCCGCGATTTGCTCAAGGGAATCGACAAAGGGGTAGTGGTGCGCACGATCGAGGCGGAGGCGCCAGCGAACAAAAGTGACCTCCGACCATTCGATGTCATTACCAAGGTGGATGGCACGCCGGTGACGACCGATACGCAGTTGCAACGTGAGATCTTGAAAAAGAAAATCGGCCAGGCAGTCAAGCTGACGGTTTGGCGGAAAGGTCAGACAATTGAGATTCCCGTTACGACCGGCGAGTTGCCAAATGAGATTGCCCGCGCTTCGAACGAGATCGTGCCGCCGGAGCAAAACCGCCCGGAAGATGTCAGCAAATTGGGGTTGCAGGTGCAAGACATCACGAAGGAAATAGCGGAGCGTCTCCATCTCGGCGATGCGCGCGGGGTTATCGTAACCGATGTGGCAGATAACAGCATCGCAGGCGCGCAAGGAATCGAGCGCGAAGATGTGATTACCGAAGTGGACGGCAAGCCAGTGACAAATGTGCGGACATTTCGCGAGGCCCTGAGCAAAGCTGATCCAAAACGCGGCGTCCTGCTCTATCTCGACCGTCAGGGCAGCAAAACCTTTGCGGTGCTGAAAGCGAACGCGCAGTAGTTTAGATTAGGTGGATCGACCGCTCCGGCGGACGATGCTAAACAGTTGCGGCTGCGCCCGCTGGTTTAGCGACGAACTCAGGCGCGCAGTGAGCGCGGGCGCGGCTCCTTACTATCCCTGAGTCTGCCGGCTTCCCACAACCACCAGCACAATCCCGCCGACGAGACAAATTCCGCTCAAAATCGGCGGGAAATTGATCCCGTGTTTTTCCTGGTGCTTGATTTCAATGGGACCGAGTTGCGCGTCCTTTTTTTCGGTGTTCCAACCCAACCCACCGTAGGCAAAGCCAATGATGCCGATGATGATTAAGATGACTCCAACAATGCCCGCAGGCCGCATCGGGCTAGAGCGTCCGCCGGCCGCCGATGAGGTTGATAATCAGAATCACGACCGCGATCACGAGCAGGATGTGAATGAATCCGCCCATGGTATATGAACTGACCAAACCAAGCAGCCAGAGCACCAGCAGAATGACGAAGATTGTCCAAAGCATAATGGTTTCCTTGAGTTGAGTTTACCCTAGTTCGTGCCAGAAGCCCGAAGTGCGCTTATGGAAAATGGCCAGTTTTAGAAATTGATTCCAGGGCGCCTGAAATACTACAATTTAGCCGCCAGCGAAAAACGCTGACTTCGAAGCAACCTAACTGTACGTGCGACTCCAAGCCTTTGTTTTTTTCTGCGTCGCTCCGCTCTTGATTGCCTGCGCTTACCAAGGGACGATTGTGCAGAAAGCCGGCCGGCCTTTGCCCTTCGCTTACAGTCTCGGGATCGATGCGACTTACAAATTCGCCCTCCGCGACCGCCTTGGTCATGTTCGCTGGCAACTCGTTTCCGCCGAAGTGTTCGACTCGTATCGAGTCGGCGATTATTTCGATGACGATAGCCCAGTGCCCCCGCGCCATCGTTGCTATTCGTTAGACGGAAAGGAGGTGGCGCGACTCTGCCCGCCTGAGCACGAAACAATTCTAATTCGCGTCCCGCGTTTTCAACCGATCCCGTTGGAGCCGCGCGCAGTGCGTACGTCGGGTCCTGGCGCCGCTACACGGCACTAGCAGTTTCGCGATGCATGGATCGACGCTGCAGAAAATTCTGGTGAGCGCAGGCTGCCAGCCTGCAAGTCTCGGTAGCTTGCCGAGGCTATTTGGAAAGCTCAATCGATGTGTGTACGCGGATGTTGCCGGCAGGCTGCCGGCAACTGCGGGCTAGCAGCCCGCGCTCCCCAGAATCCTGCAGCATTTACTCTTCGTTCAATGCCTCGCGCAGATTCCATTCCGCGCGCTCGAGCCGCGAGCGCGCACTATCGCGATCGCACCCCGCCAACTGGGAGACCAAGTCGACTGCGCGCTCGCGCAGTTTTTTGTTTGTTGGTTGAAGATCGATCATCAAATTTCCGCGCACCCGCCCCAGCCGAACCATTGCGCCTGTGCTGATGATATTAAGCGCGACTTTTGTCGCCGTTCCTGCTTTCAGACGCGTGGAGCCGGTAACGATTTCCGGGCCCACCGCGAGGTTAATCACAAGGTCGCAATCCATTTTTTCTGTAGAGGCGGCCGTGTCGGCCGCAGAAGAAATTGCGGCCGGCACGGTCGCCTCTACACCGGCTTGGGATGCATTGCAGGTCATGAAAATTGTTTGCGCACCAATTTCCCGGACACGTCGCAGCGCTCCCATCACAAATGCCGCCCGGCCGCTCGCCGAAATCCCAATCACCAGGTCCTCCCTTTTGACTCCACGCTCGTCCATCGCCAACGCACCAGCACGGGCGTCATCCTCCGCGCCCTCAATACTGCGCCGCAGCGCAGATGCGCCCCCGGCAATGATCCCTTGGAACAAATCCGATGACGCGCCAAAGGTTGGCGGAATTTCAGCGGCGTCGAGAACTCCGAGCCTGCCACTCGTTCCAGCGCCGACGTAGAATATTCTTCCGCCATTGCCAATCGCGCTGGCCGACAATTCGATCGCCCGCGCCAATTGATCAACGCATTGACGCAATCCCTCTTCCACTGATTTTTCTTCCCGCACAAAAAGATCGACAATTTCGCGGGCACTGAACCGGTCGAGATTAGCTGATTTCGGATTTGCTTCCTCGGTCGATGAGACCAGCTGAACCGCTCCGGCCAGTTCCTCGGTCTGTGCAATTTGCGACCTCTCCTCTGCCGCCAGCCAGGCCGCGCCGACCTCCGGCGGCGCTTCGCACATCGCTACGTTCGCGCCGGGAATCTTTTTGCTCAAAGCTCCGGCGAATGCGCTGACATACGATTTTTGATTTTCGAACAAACCTCCCATCAGTCGAACGTCCGGAGCGTCAAGTTGGAGCCGCATCGCGACCGCTGCTGCGAAATCAGCCAGCGCGATCGCGCCGGCGGCGATGATTCGTTGCACGGTCTCGTCCCCCTCTTGCGCCGCTCTAAACGCAAGCGGCGCGAGCGACGCGACCTCCGTTTTGTCAGCCGTCTGCGCCCATCGTACTAGTTCGTCGAAGTTATTTAAACCGAGCTCGCGCAAAACAGTTCCGGCGAACTCGCGCTCGCCGCTGCGCAAATCGTATGCGCGCAGAATCGAGCGCAAGGCGCGAGTGGAAACGAAATAGCCGCCACCGGCGTCGCCTAAAATATGTCCCCACCCACCAGCTTTTTCGATTTGCCGGCCACTGCGACCGGTGACGGATGAACCCGTGCCTGCGTTTACCGCAATGCCATCGCGCTCGCGCAAACACGCCGCCATTCCCGAGTCGCGATCGCTGCCCGCGACGATCCTCGCCTTCGGCCAAACGGACCGTGTGAGTTTCAGCAATGCCGCGCGATCTTCCTCGGTAGCGCACCCCGCGAGAAAAACTCCGATCCGATTCACTTCGCGCGGCAAAACGCGAAGAATTTTTGTGATCTGATCCAGCGGCGTCAGGCGCAGATTCGACGGCGGCAATTTTCCCGACTCGACAATTGCGCCATCGGCAACCAACGCCCATGCGGTCTTCGTTCCGCCTCCTTCAATTCCGAGAATTTTTTCGCCGGTCATCTTGCTGTGGCGGCGCGTTTACCTGTCGCGCCGTAGTGGCACGAAGACGGATGACCGCCGTACCAAGTGTAGACGTAAATTCGCCGGCGGTCACAGACCGCCGCTGCAGATTGACATTCGCGCGAAATCGAGGCGTTCCGTCGCGCAAGCTTGCATCTTCCCATCGTCATCCTGAGCGCAAGCGAAGGACCTCACCTACTCGGGCACGTTACACAACGTACATTAATGTCTTCGCGAACTATGTGAGGTCCCTCACGGTCTTCGCGGTTCGGGATGACGAACGCGTAAGGCTGAGTCATTGTTTCACGAATCTTCATTCGTATGATCCACGCATGACCGAAGCGGAAGCGGGCGCGCGCATCGAAGTATTGCGGCGCACCATCACTGAGCACAATCGGCGCTACTACGAAGAAGCGGCGCCAGCCATTAGCGACCGCGCCTACGATCAGCTTTACCGCGAGCTGGTCGAGCTTGAGAAAAAGTATCCGCAATTCGCGTGCGAAGATTCGCCAACGCGCCGTGTCGGCGGGCAACCGCTCAAGCAGTTTGCACAGGTTACGCATCGTGTGCCGATGCTTAGCCTCGACAATACCTACTCGGTAGAAGAGTTAACGGAATTCTACGCGCGCATCACCCGCCTGCTCCCGCACGAAAAAATCCCGGTGGTGATCGAGCCAAAAGTCGATGGCGTCGCGGTCTCGCTGCTCTACGAAAACGGCGAAGTCCGTTATGCCGCCACCCGCGGCGACGGTGCCGTCGGCGATGATATTACTCAAAATATTTTGACCATTCGTTCGGTCCCGCGGAGGCTCAAAGGAAATCCCCCGGCCGTCCTCGAAGTGCGCGGCGAAGTTTTCATGGACAAGCGCGGCTTCGAAAAAATGAATGCCGATCGCGCCGAACAAGGCCTCGCGGCATTCGCCAATCCGCGCAACGCTGCGGCAGGATCGTTGAAACAACTCGATCCCGCGCTCGTGGCCAAACGCCCCCTCGGAATCATTTTTTATGGCACCGGTGCAGTCGAAGGGATGAAGCTGGAAAAACATTCCGATCTCTTTCCGCTGCTGAAAAATTTTGGGCTGCCACACAGCGAACGCATTTGGTCCGCATCCTCGGCCGACACCGTTATCAAAGCCATTCAAGAGCTCGACAAAGTGCGTTATGATTTTCGTTATCAAACCGACGGCGCGGTGGTGAAGGTGGATTCCTTTGCTCAACGGGAGCGTCTCGGTTTCACTTCCAAGTCGCCACGCTGGGCCATCGCTTTCAAGTTCGAGGCCGAGCGCGTGCAAACAAGATTGCACGACATTCTGGTCCAGGTGGGCCGCGCGACTTTGCACAACGAAGAAGAGATCGCGCGCAAAGATATTCGCATCGGCGATACCGTTATCATTGAGAAGGCGGGTGAAGTCATTCCCGCAGTGGTCGAAGTGCGGAAGGATTTGCGCACCGGATCGGAGAAGAAATTTCGGATGCCGATAAAGTGTCCGGAATGCGGCAGCGCGGTAGTGAAGGATGCGGCCCAGGTGGCGGTGCGCTGCGTCAATGCGCAGTGCCCGGCGCAAGTGCGCCGAAGGATCGAGCATTTCGCTGCGCGCGGCGCGATGGACATCGAAGGTCTTGGCGAAATGATGGTGACGCAGCTGGTGAAGTCCGGCCTGGTCCGGGATGTCGCCGAGATCTATACCCTCGATGCCGCGAAACTCTCCCAACTCGAACGCACCGGCGAGAAAAGCATTTATAATTTACTCGAGGCCATCGAGCGATCGAAGACACGGTCGTTCTGGCGATTGATCTTCGGGCTGGGAATTTTGCATGTCGGCGAGACTTCATCCCGCGAGCTGGCAGATCATTTTCAAAGCATCGATGCCTTAATGAATGCGTCGGCAGACGAGCTACAGCGGATTCCAGATGTGGGCGAAGTGGTCGGCGCCAGCATTCATCAATTTTTCCGGGAACCGCACAATCGCGAGCTGATCGCGCGGTTGAAAAAGGCGGGGGTGAAACCAACAGTCGAGCCGCGAAAAAAAAGCGATTCTGCGATCGGCGGAACGATCTGGGTAATTACGGGTACGTTGAGCCAGCCACGCGATGAAATTGCAGAAATAATAATCAAGCGCGGGGGCAAAGTGAGCGGAAGCGTGAGCAAGAAAACTAATTATGTCCTCGCCGGCGAAGAAGCTGGCAGCAAGTTGGAAAAAGCGAAAAAGCTGGGCGTGAAAATTATCGGCGAAAAAGAATTTCGCCGGATGCTTTGAGAAATTGCGCAGCAGCGGCAATGATGAATGGCTCAAGGAAATCTAACGTGCCTCGCTGGCGCTGGTGGATCCATTTCGCGTTGATCGGTGGCTATTTTCTTCCTGGAGTAGCACGAGGGCTTTATTTCGTTCCACAGCATCCGGCGCTAACCGGGAGCGCACGCGGCTTACTCGTTGTTTGCGGATTCAACCTTGGGGCCTTTGCTGTTGTGTTTTTGCTCGGCTGGCTGGCTTCTCGCGCGACCGCCGAAGAGTTATTTCTTCCTTGGCGACCGGGCTGGTGGGTATTGCCATTGGGCATCGGCTACTCCATCGCGTTTCGCGTCATTCTGGCGGTCGTTGGCATAATCACGATCCTCTTTCTCGTAGTCACGCGCTTGGTGGACGTAGACTCTTTGCGGAACGTAGCGGTACAAATTCGGCCAAGGGTTGATCACCTCGTCGACTTTTCCGCGTTGCAGACAAACCGCATTTATTACTGGTTGATGCTAACGCTGGTCAGCTTCGTCGGCGCGGGCTTCCGTGAGGAATTGTGGCGAGGTGCGACCTTGGCAGGAATGCGGGCGCTTTGGCCACGGGCATTTCTGTCGCCCACCGGAGAGGTTATTGCGATCATTGTAATCGCAATTGGTTTTGGCGCCGCTCATTTGTCGATGGGAATTCTTGCTGCCGCAGTAGCCACTCTGTTAGGACTTTTTCTCGGGCTCATTCTAATCGTGCACCGGTCGATCTGGCCAGCCGTGATCGCGCACGGTTTTTTCGATGCGACCACGTTTGCCCTATTGCCTCTGGTTGCGAGCAGGGTTCCGCATCTGCATCCGTAGAATCTCTAGGATTGGATAAGCGGCTTGGCCGCCAATTGCTGCTCGATGTCAAAGAATGGCGACGGAGGGCACCGCATTCTTTTTGGCATCGCCCGACCGATCCACCTAATCTTGATTTGTAACTACGGGGTGCGCTCGGGCGCCTTCTGCAAGCTCAGCGGCAGCGACTGGTTCATGCTCGGCTGGGCGATTACCGGAGGCCGTTGGCTGGCAGGATGAAAATCCGCATGGACGTTGAAGGTCATTTTCTCGTCGCCCCGGATTACGGTGATCGGCACCGCTTCCCCGGCAGTCAGAAAAAACGATGCATCGATGATGTCGTCAGGTTGATGGATTTCCCTGCGGCCGACTTGGACCAAAATGTCGCCCGGCTGAAGTCCCGAGTTTGCCGCCGGGGTACTGTCGAGAATCTCGGTCACTTCTGCATACGAACCGCCTTTTCCTTCCAATGCCTGCATCAACTTCGCGCCAATCCAGCCATGCCGCACTTCGCCAAAGCGCAGAAAATCGCTGCGAATTTTTTCTGCAGCTTCGATCGGCAAAGCGTAACAGGATGAATTATTTTCCAAAGTAAACGCAACCATGCCCACGACTTCGCCCTTCATGTTTACGAGGGGCGCCCCTGCTTCCCCGCGCTGGGTCGCTACGTTTACGCGCAGGTGCGTCGTGTGAAAATAGTAACCGAGATATTTTCGATCAAAACCACCGACTAACCCGAGGCTGGGTGTCTCCGGCAAATCCAGGGGATAACCAATTGCAACAACCGGCGTGGTCACCTCCATATTTTCGGACTTGCCAATGGGCAACGTCGGCGATGTGGCATCGACTTTCAGGATGGCGACACCACTCCGAACATCGGTCACGAGCTGTCGCGCCGGCAGCTTCTTCCCATCGAACTCAACGCTAAAGTTGTTCCCTTCCCCGCCAACGGAATAGGCCGTGTAAATCGTGCCCGTTGGATCGATAAAAAAGCCGGTTCCGGAAAGCTCGCTGTGTTCGTCGTCGCCATGAATTTTCACGACCGCTTTCTTGCAGCGATCAAAAATATCTTTGACCTCGCGACTAATGGTGGAGGCCGATTGGTCCTCCGCCCGCGCCGATAGGGCGACGGCAAAAATGGGGATAAGCAGCCAACGCATCGCGAGATTCCCAGCCGAAACCGCCTTCAGGCGATCATTAAAACCGCAATGACGACTCATAACTCACGGGCATGCTGTCCAGCACATAACGCGGAGGCGTGGCCGCCCGATGAGTCGAGAGATGCGAGCGCGGTTGAGTAACGGTAATGCGAGTGGAGACCGGCGAGGCCAGACTCCAGCCACCATCGGTCGCACTTTGGGCTGGAACGATGGGAGCAACGCGGGCCACATTCGGGGTCGGCGGGGTCTGATAAATTTTGAGCGAGATCACTGCCGCGCAAAGCAACACCGCCGTCACCGCCACGGGATAAGACGCGAGCCGGGCAACATTGAGGCTCATCATGAAATCCTGCGCCCGACCAAACGCGATTTTCCAGAGTGGTTGGCGGAGCAGTTCATCGCGTTGCCGCCGATGAAATTCGTGCAAGAAATTTTCGAAATAACCGGGAGGCGGTTGCTCGTATTTTTTCAACCGCAACAGCCGGCCAATTTCGTTGTCGTCGAACTCGTCCATCTTCTTTTGTCTTTACGTCACCGGGTTCTTGCGAAACTCGTCCAGATAATTTTGCAATTGCCGATTCGCGTAGAAGAGCCGGGAACGTACCGTTCCTTCAGAAACGTTCAAGATTTTACTGATCTCGGCGTGGGGCATTCCTTGAATGTGGAACATAGTCACAACGGCTCTGTGTTCATCAGACAGTTTCATCATGGCCTCGTTCAATCTTCGCTGGAGCTCGGACAGGTCGGCCTCCCGCACCGGACTGCTGGTTTGCGTAAGCTCGAGAAATTCCTTGTCGTTCTGAATGCTCGCGTCCACATCGTCGAGGCTGAGGTGAAAACGGCGGCCGCGTTTCTTTAAAAAATTCAGCGTCATGTTCACCGCGATGGAATGGATCCAGGTGTAGAAAGAGGATTTGCCGCGGAAACCGCGGATCGATTTGTAGGCTTTGGAAAAAATATCCTGGAGCAGGTCGTTCGTGTCCTCGTGATTCGAGGTCATGTTATAGACCAGGCCGTAAAGGCGCGGGGTGTATTTCACCACTAGCTGATCGAAGGCGCCGGCATCCCCATCCTGGGTACGCGCGACAAGCTGCTGATCTTCATCGGTTCGTGGCTGGTCCATGGCCCGTCTCTTCGTCTTAACATTCGGGCCGGGGACCGACGACAACAAATCAGAGATTCGGCGCGGCGGAGCGAGAACGGAACTCATTTTTTTCAACGGACGCGATCAGCTCCGGCGATCGCGCACTGACAAGAGCCAGAGCAAGTTGCCGAGTGCGGCGATGAAGGCGGCGACGTAGGTGAGCGCCGCGGCATTGAGCACATTGTTTACCCCCGCGACCTCAGCTCCCGGCTGCACAATCCCCATTTGCTGCAAAATAATCTTGGCGCGACGCGAGGCATCAAACTCCACGGGGAGCGTGATCAACTGAAAGACCAGCAGAATGGCGTAACAATAAATGCCAAGTGTAATCAGCCCGGTCATATGAAAAAATAATCCGCCGATTATTACAAACGGCAGCATCTGCGACGCCGCCATGGTCAATGGCACCACTGCCATGCGCGCTTTCAATGGCGCGTAAGATTTTGCATGCTGGATGGCGTGCCCGGTTTCGTGCGCGGCAATACCGAGGGATGCGACCGAGGGGGTGTTGTAAACGTTGCTCGAGAGACAGAGCTTTTTCTTGGTCGGATCGTAATGATCGCCCAGAAAATCGTTCGTCTCCACCACCTCGACATCGTGAATTTGCGCCGCCTGCAAAATTTCGCGCGCGCATTCCGCGCCGGTAATGTTGGAGCTCGCGCGCACCTTGCTCCAGCGCCCAAACGCGCTGCTCACCCGAATCTGCGCCCAGATGCCGATGATCAAAGGAACGCCGATATAAAGCAACCAATGACTTCCGCCGAATCCGATTGGATAGAACATTCCTGTCTTAAGTGTGTCTGCTAATTAGACGCCGGGAATCTCGCTTCGTTCATTTCGCTTCAAGCTTCCGTCATCCCGAGCAATGTCGAGGGATCCCGCCGCGCAAGCTTTAAGGTAACTTCAACGGGATCCCTCGACTTGGCTCGGGATGACCGAAATTTGGGCGCTGCTCAAATTTCTAGTCGTTTTGGAAACTTCGAGAGAATTCGATAGCCATCTTTTTCCACAATCACTACATCCTCGATCCGCGCGCCCCCGATTCCCGGATAATACAAACCGGGCTCGACCGTGAGACATTGTCCCGCTTTCAACACCACCTTTTGCAAACGGGGATACTCGTGAATTTCGAGCCCGAGCCCGTGACCGGTCCCGTGAAAAAACCCGACGCGGCGCCCATTACGCACTTCCGTGGGAAAGCCGCGCCGATCAAATAGCTCGGTGATCGCCTTGTGAATACTCATTCCGTCCACGCCCGCTTTGATTCGTTTCAAAGCCAACGCCTGGCCCGCCTTGACCGCTTCCCAAAGTTTGCGCTGCTCCTCGCTGGCGCGACCGCGCACCACTGTTCGCGTCATGTCGCCCCAATAGCCGGTCTTTCCATCGCGAGGGAAAATATCGAGAATGATTAACGAATTTGCCTGCAGCGGACCGAATCCACGTTCGTGTGGATCGCAGGCCTGATCGCCCCCGGCTACGATTGTGTTCGTCGGCACGCCGCCGGCGCGCAAAATTGCGCTATCTATTTCCGCCCGCAGAATTTCCGAAGTCAACGTTTTGCCGGACCAGTTCAATTTTTTTCCCGCGCCTGGTTTTGATACTTTCAGGATTTCCATTCCCCGTTTCATTCCGGTTTCGGTAATCCTTAGCGCGCGCTTGAGCAGCCGAATTTCCTCCGCTGTTTTCTTCTCCCGCGCCGGCCAGAAAAGCCCGTTGCTCGTTTTCAGCGCGATTCCCCTCCGCCTAATCTCGTTAGCAAAGCCCAGCGGAAAATTCGCCGGCACCTTCGCCCGCTTTACTCCACGCTTCGTTAGAAAATGCGCCACGACTTTTTCGTAGGGCGGCGCCTTTTTTGCCTTGCCCTGAACTTCGCGTTCGAGCTGGCTGAACATGACAAACTCGTCCGCCTTGGCATTTTTCTTCGCTCGATCGATCTCCAGATCGCTCAGGACTAGTGTGCGCTTTCCGTTTTGCTGAAGAAAAATGAATGGATCGCCGATGAAAATCCGCGTCGCGTAAAGCATGTCCGCGTCAGTATCGCTGGGCGCGACAATCAGGCGCGCCGTCTGAGATTTGGTGGCCATATTATTTAAATTGTAGGGCAACCGCGCCGGTTGCCAATATTTGTCTCGGTCATCCCGAGCGAAGTCGAGGGATCCCGTTGCGTAATCTCAAAGGTAACTTCCGCAGGATTCTTCGACTGCGCTGCGCTCCGCTCAGTATGACGGAGTGTGGTTAGGTCCGCCGCACATCCAATTGCCGCCGCAGAACCCAATGCAAAAGCCCGAGCAGACAGAGTGTCGATCCAATCAACACCAAGGTGTTGAAGATGAAGACATCCACCTGCATCCCGAGGTAACGCTTATACTGGCCAAAAAACACATTGGGTTTTCCGCCGCGACGATAATCGCTTTGTTCCATCTCCGCGTTCGAAATCAAATCGGATACTTTTTGGTTCAAATAGAGCGTCTCCGCGGTTACCGGGCCATTGGCATTCTTGAATTGGGTGCGATCGAACGACTGCTTACCATCGAGCACCTGATCAATCCCCCCGAGATACCGATCCAAATCGTCCGGCGTTTTTGCCTCCAGGCCCGACAACATCGCCAATGTATCCTTTAAATCATTCAAACGTCTCCTTGATTCTGGCCGAGTATCATGACGAGCCACGATCCGATCGATTTCGCGCTGGATCCGGTCCTGCCGGCGCGTCACCGGATTCAATTTGGCCTGCGCCACAATCATCTCTTCATAAGACCAGCGCATGGCGATGAACTGGCAGATGAATGGTACCTGCAATTTGCTGTCCATTTTCTTGTTCTGTTCCTTGTTCGGATGCTCCGAAAACCAGCGCGTGAAAGTGTAAACAAGAGCGAGGTTCCGATTCATGTCCTCATATTTAATGAGCGCGCCACCCATGATGATCTGCGGAATCAACACCAGTGGCACGATGTTAGCCGCGGTCTTCGGATCGGCAACGAGAGAGGAAACCACCAGCCCAAGGGCGACCCCGCCCATCGCTGTGATGAACACGATCCCGAGGTAAATCCAAAACATCCCGCGGATTTCGAGAATGTAATTGCCGATGAAGACAAAGAGAACGCATTGCAACAGCGCGAACACGCCCAAAGAAGTCGTTTTCGCGAAAATATAGTAGGGCAGCCTGACATTAAGATTGCGCTCTCGTTGCAGGACGACCCGATCGCGAATGATGTCGTCAGCGCTATTGGTTAACCCGAGGAACATCGCGACGATGAGCGTGAGAAAGAGAAACGTTGGGATGTGATAGGCGGAGGCGAAATCGTACGTGCCGCTATCGGAGTAGCGCAGCAAACTTGCGATGAGAAAGGCCAGTACCGGCGCGACCCCGATGGTGATGACAAGATTGCCGCGGTTGCGCAGTTTGCTGATAAAGGCCCTTTTTAGGAGCGTGCGCAATTGTGTCCATTCGTCGTGCCAGCGAAACGGTACCCGTTTTTTCCTTTGCAGCGGCGCGCTCGGCAACGGCGCCACCGGCTCCTTGCGCAAGGAAACCTGCTTAACATCCTGGATCAGCCGGAACGCTTCGTATTTGTCCCGCCAGAATTCCGGTGCGTAACGCCGCGCCGGCACCAGTTGACCGCGAGTGTTCTCCTCGTAAATAATGTCGCCACTCAGATCGCGCAGCGGCGTTTCCAAAACATCGAAAATAAATTCCGGACGGGTTGTTCCGCACGATGGACATGCCCCCAGATCGGCGCCGAATTGGTGCTGGTGTTCCGCTTCCGCGAAATAACGCAGCATCTCGGTCGGGGTCCCGAAAAAGACAAGTCGTCCGCCTTTGTCGAGCAGGATGGCTTTGTGAAACATCTGGAAGAGTTTCGAGCTCGGCTGGTGAATGGTGACGATGATGATTTTGTTGTGCGCCATCGAACGAATGATCTCGATGACGTGCTCGGAATCTTTTGAGCTCAGGCCCGAAGTCGGTTCGTCGAAAAGATAAACGTCCGCCGAACCGATCATGTCGAGGCCGATGTTGAGTCGTTTGCGTTCGCCACCGCTGAGCCTTTTCTTAATCGCGGTACCGACGACGGCATCGCGCCGCTCGCTCAAACCGAGCTCGACCAACTTTCCTTCCAGGCGGCGGGTTCGGTCGCGCCGTGACAAATGCGGCGAGCGAATCGCGGCCGCGAACTGCAAATTTTCGCCGATGGTCAGGTGCTCATCGAAAGCGTCTTCTTGCGGGATGTAACTGATGTAGCGCTTGAGCTGATCGAGATTCGGATAAAGGGACTGATTATTAAGGAGGACCTGGCCACCGTTGGGCTCCAGTTGTCCGGCCAAGACTTTGAGCAACGTGCTTTTCCCAGAGCCGCTCGCCCCCATCACGCAAACCAATTCCCCGCGCGTGACATTGAAGGAAATTCCTTCCAGCCCGATATCGCCGCTGCCAAAGCGGTGCGTAACCTCGCTCACCTCCAGGGTACGAATGATGTTGCGCTCTTCCTCGATGATGCGCTCGGAAAAATTGCATTTCAGAAACTGCCCGACATCGATGCGAATGGTGTCACCATCCTTTAACGGCGAAGTGGTGCGCACATTGGTCTCGCCTACCACAATCGGGCGATCGGCCTCCAGCACTTCCAGGGTCCCGACACGTTTGTCATAATCGCAAAAAATCTTAAGCAAGACATCGCCCGCAGTCCCCGGCGAAAGCAAAATGTCGTCCTCTTCGAGCAGGCTCGGATTATTCGAGACCAGATATTCCGACTTGGAAGCCTTGAGTTGAAAACGACCGCCCAGCGCCCGGGCGCGGCGGCGCAGATCGAGCAGATCGAGCTCG
>QHPM01000225.1 GCA_003219095.1 Verrucomicrobiota bacterium | reverse complement strand
GTGCCCGCGTTTTTGCTTCCGCAAAATCTTTGCCATGCAGGACGACTCGAGCGCCGAGTTTCTGACAATTGCTCACTTTGATCAGCGGCGCGTGCTTTGGCATAACGACGGTTGCGGGCACACCCAGCAATTTGCCCTGGTAAGCGAGCGCTTGGCCGTGATTTCCGGCGGAGGCTGCGATGACGCCACGCTTTTTCTGGTCGGCGGGTAATTGCGAAAGAACGTTGCGCGCGCCGCGTTCCTTGAAACTTCCCGTGCGCTGCAAGTTGTCGAGTTTGCAGAAAATTTCCATCCCGGTGAGCTCGCTCAATGGAATCGACGGCAGGCAGGGTGAGTAATAAACTGCACCTTTGCTTCGTTCGCGCGCTGCTTCGATGTCAGCGAAACTGACCACGCCGTTTGCATACACCGCGACGAAAGATGCGGCAACGATTTCGGAGACTCGGCGGCTTCGGTCAGGTCAAAACAACGGCATCAAGCGATGCCCGTACCGTTTCAGCCAACTGTTGTGGATCGAACGGCTTTGACAGAAAAGGCAGGTCGCTAGATGGAGTGCCGATGGTCGTCATTTCGGGCAAGTAACCGGAGGTAAGCAGAATTTGCGTTGAAGGGCTGTTGCTCCGCATCCAATCAGCAAAGTCGCACCCGCTCATATCAGGCAGCACGACGTCGCTAACGACGAGATTGATGGCGGTATTCTCAATCAGACGCTTCGCTTCGTCGGCCCGGAACGCCTCGAGGACATTGTAGCCAAGCATGCGCAATGTCCGCACCGCGACGTGCCGCACGCTAATGTCGTCTTCCACTACCAGGATGGTTTCGGTGCCACTCGGCAATTTCGGCCGTTTTCGGTAGGCGGCGGCAGGAGGCGCGACGACCTCAGGAAGGTAGATGTGTACGGCAGTACCTTTGGCGAGCTCGCTCTCAATCGTAATGTGACCGCCGCTCTGGCCAACAATTCCATAACAGGTTGCGAGGCCGAGCCCGCTGCCGTGGCGATCATCTTTGGTGGAAAAGAACGGTTCGAAAAGACGCTCCTTTACTTCCTCGCTCATCCCCATGCCGTTATCGATCACGCTTACGCGGACGTATTTGCCCGACGGCAGTTCCGGCAATGATTTCCCATTTGTGGAAAACGTCTCCGTTTTCAGTACCAGCGTGCCTCCAGCCGGCATCGCATCCCGCGCGTTCACTGCCAGATTGATGATAATCTGGGTGAATTGATCCGGATCGACCTTGATGTGTTTTTTTCCAGGCATTAGCGCACAAAGAACGGAGATGTTCTCTCCGAGCAGTCGCAGGATTGATCGCTCGAGATTATGGATGAACGTGTTTACTTCCAGAACGCACGGTTCCAGCGGTTCGCGACGGCTGAAGGTGAGAAGTTGCTTGGTCAGTGAAGCGGCTCGCCCGGCGGCACTGCGAATTTCGCTAAGGTATTTTGCGCCGGTGCCGCGGCCCTCAATTTCCGCCACCAGCAGGTCGCTGTAGCCGAGAATTGCGGTCAAGAAATTGTTGAAATCGTGGGCGACGCCGCCGGCCAGTTGACCGAACGCCTCCATTTTCTGGGAATGCGAGAGCTGTCCTTGCAGTTGTTTGCTCGCGGTCACATTCATGAGCGTGCTAACGAACCGCACGGCGTGCCCCTTTTTGTCGCGCACAAGAAGGCCGCGCTCCAACAACTGGAGGTAATGACCTTTAGCGTGTCGAAAACGATATTCGCCCGACCAATACTCCGCTTTGGATTTGATGGCTTCGCGAATAGAGGCTGCGATGCGGGACCGATCGTCGCGATGAATCTGCTGTTGCCAAAAAGCGATCGTCTCACCTGATCCGTTCGGGGAATAACCGAGAAGGGAATCGAGGCCTTGTGGCCAGATGAGTGCGCCGCTGCTTAAATCCCAATCCCGAATTGCATCGTTTGTAGCCCGGGCAACCAGTTGATAATGATCCGCACTTTTTGCCACAATGGTTTTCCGCGGAGTATGCTGTTGGTTCTCATTCCGTTTGCGCTGAGGCGAATGTTTTCGGGTCGCCTCCTGTTGCCGCCGCGTCTGGATGTGAGTTGCCGTGGTTGCTCGCATTCGCCGCGCCGGTGACGCTCGAGCCCATAAAAAGCTAATTCTGTGCCGCTAATTCAAATGGGCGAGATTTGGGAAAGCCAATTTTAATTTGAAGATAGAAAATGCTGGCAGACGCGAAACTTATGGAAAACATGACGGCCGATCGCGTTCCTACTCTCAAACCAGAATGCACTTTTCATCAAAGCGAAAACTTCAGCGAGCTAGTAACGGCGTGTAAGCGCTGCGCCACCGGGATCGTTGCGCGAAACATAGGCTTGCAGCCGGTACGCCCAGCCCGTTGCTGCTTACGGGAAAAACAGGCAGGCGTGCCCGTTTGCCGCACAGACGGGAATTTCTATTTTTCGGCGCTACGAATTTGTGCTGCTCGTCGATAGGCGAGCCAATCGCGCGATTGATAACTTTCCGATCAACGCCTAACTGTGCGGATGCCGTGCCGTCCGAGAGCAGCTGTGTCATTCTCACGCTCAACGTGAAATGTGAGTCGAACATATTTCGCTTCAACCCCGAGCATCGAGACGTTGAAGAGGCGTTTGCGTTTGAATGAAACTGCGCCATCCACCGGCGTCCATTTGTCGCTGTCGGCTGAAAGCTTCTCGTTCGAGACGGCAATTCTGAGCTCGCCCCGAGCGGCGATGTTTTCATTGACAAAGGTGAAGCCATCGAGCGGTGAACTCCGCACCAGCGAGATAATAAAGGTGGTATCGCCTTCGGGCAGCGAGCAGCTAATCGTGTCGTTCTCCAGGGTAAGAATGCTCTTCTCCGTTTGGTTGTTCAATGCCACTGGCACGTATTGGCCATCAGGCGTGATGTCTTCGAGGGCGTTTATCTGAGCAACGTTTCCGGTGTCGTTGGACGTTGCGCTGACGGTAGGCGCCCCGCACACCAAGCAACCTGTCGTGGCCACAATCGGAACGATTATACGCCAAGGCCTCAACATACGTTATTGTTTCCAAAGCTTAGACTGCGCCACGCTTTTTCTTTTTTTGGCAGGCCTTTCCACCCAAAATCAACTCAGCCGGTGTACGCCTCTTTTCCCTTGAATTACATCGTATCTCTTAGTAACCATCGGTAACGCCGCCGCGTTGAAGCTGGAATGTCAGTGGCGGCAGATTCGGAAAACTTAACCAAGTGCGAGACCTGCGTCGATTTGAGGGGGAAACGGCAGGGCGGCGGCGCCGCCGATTGCTGATCGATTTTTTAGCCTCGGGCAGGTGATTTTAATGAGCCGGGGAGTCCGTCCTTCTGTCTGCCTTCGCGGCAAACGATTGGGATGTGCCTTGCTTGTTTGTACATTATTCGGAGCATTTCCAGCCTTCGCGCAGGACGCTGTTCGACCTTCTCTTGCCGGCGAGGAGGCGGCTGAAGCCCGCCGTCAGGATATTGAACATATTCCTTATAATTTGATGACCGGCGCCATCAAATATCGGATCAGCGCTACCCTCGGCTTCGAGTATAACGACAACGTTAATCTTTCTGAAAATAGGCCAGAGAGCGACTTCATCATTCACCCGCAAGTAACAATCAATGCTCTCTGGCCAGTTACCCAGCTCAATACCTTGCGATTGGATCTCGGCCTCGGCTATGCTTTCTATCTTGATCACTCCGGCCAGGACACCAAGGGCGTTCTCCTCGCCCCAGGATCGCAACTCGCGCTCGACGTTTTCGTCGGCGATTTCCGGATTAACTTTCACGATCGCTTTTCCCTGCAACAGGATCCGATCAGCGAGTTACAGGTCAGTAATGTGATTGACTATGGCCGTTTTGAAAATAGCGCCGGCGTTTCCGTCCTCTGGGACTTGAACAAGGCGGTCGCGACGCTCGGCTACGATCACTATCTTTACATTTCGACCAACTCCGACTTCGACTACCTCAATCGCAACGCCGAAGCGCTCGTCGGATCGCTCGCATTTACTTTGAGCAATACGACCGGGGTTGGCTTGGAATCGAGTTTCGTCCATACCTACTACGATCAGAACGTGCTCAATGATTCAAATGCCGTCACCGCCGGGGCATTTCTCGAAACCCAGCTAACCAATTACATGAAGGTTCGAGTCGCCGGTGGTTATCAGATGATCAACTTCGATAATACCGGCTCGGTTTTTGATTCGAAGGATGCGCGCGATTACTATGCTAACATTCTCATTTCTCACCGGCTCAACGCCTATATCACCCAAACTCTCGCTGCTGGTCATGAAAGTCAGCTCGGGGTGAATTCAAACTTTATTACCCTGAATTACATTCGGCATACCGTGACGTGGAATATCATTCGTAATACCTTGCTTTCGACCGAAGTGTTTTTTGAGGATGCCAATGACTCCGGCGGATTTATCGATGAACACCTGCAGCGTTATGGCGGTGCCATTACCATCGGCTATCAATTGACACCACACGTTACGCTCGGATTGCGCTATCAATTTACGGAAAAGGATTCCGATGTTCCGTTCCGCGACTACACCCAGAATCGCATCTCGTTCGACGGCACTTACAGCTTTTAAGAAAAGAAGGAGAGGATGAAGTTCACTGTGTTCATGATCATCCTCGGGCTGTCCAATTTGTCGTTAGTAGGCCAGGAAACCAGTCCGTCTCCGACGGCAGCCAGGGCGCTCCCACCTGATCCGCCGGTAACCGGTACTGTCATGCGAACCAATTCGATGAGTGTCCTTGACGATAAGAAACGACTGGGATCAAATGATTACGTTAGTTTTCGGGTAGTCGAAGATCGCGATGAGGAATCACAGCACCTGCGCGTGAACGACAACGGTGAGTTGGAGGTTCCCTATGTTGGATTGGTGCCGGCCAAGGGACGGACCTGCCGCGAGCTGGCCTACGCCATCAAAGCCGCGCTCGAAAAGGAGTATTATTATCACGCCACCGTCATCCTCGCGATCGAGCGAGTGAGCGAGAAATCTCGCGGCCGGATTTACGTCTATGGCTCGGTCAAAGGTCAGGGACCGCAGGAGATTCCGGCTGATGAGAGTTATACGGTGAGTAAGGCAATTATTCGGGCCGGCGGCTTCGGCGATTTTGCCAACAAGCGAAAAGTAAAAGTGACACGGAAGAACGGCCAGGATTTTACCATCGATTTGAAACGGGTAATCGAAGAAGGGCGCACCGACGAAGACATGGTTTTACAGCCGGATGATCAGATCTACGTGCCGCAACGACTGATCAACATGTGAATTCGTTTCAAACTGCGCGCCATCCCTATTTAATGTCGATGCACTTGTCACCTTTATCCTCTCCCCTTCGCCGCGAGGGAGAGGGCAGGCTGAGGGGTGGACACCCACTCGCGTGAAATTCGCCCCGATGGTTATGAGACGACTTGTAGTATGAAACTGCCTCCCGAGCGACCCGCAGCGGCGCCGTGGTCCACCGCGTTTATCACGCGGATGTACCGCTACAAATCGCTCCTGCTT
>QHPM01000224.1 GCA_003219095.1 Verrucomicrobiota bacterium | reverse complement strand
CAAAGCTAATTATGACCCGGCCTGGATTCCCGCTTATACGCGCGACGGTTTTGAGCGTATCCAAAAGCTGCGGCTTACCGTGGCCGAAGCGCAATTCGCCTCGCAATTCAACGGCGCCCGCTCCATCGCCCAGATCGCGCGCAATCTTCGGCTGGATTTGAAATTCGCCGGCTTGACCCTCTTCCGTTTCGTTGAGCTCGAGATTGTCGAGTGCTGGCCCCCGGCCGCTTCCGAAAAGGGGGAGCGCGGCAGCGTTTTTAAACGTCTGGGCCGGTCAATAGGGATCGGCGAGTAATTCTTACCTGCTCAAGGCCGCGCGATGAAGCGCAACGTTCTCGTCGTCGATATCGGTGGCAGCCACGTTAAATTGCTGATGTCGGCGAAGGACAAATTGAAATTCGATTCCGGACCGGACATGACGCCGCGCGATTTCGTCAAAAAATTTCACGAGACCGCGACGGAGATAAAGTTCGCCAGCGTTTCCATCGGGTTTCCTTCAGTTGTGCGCAACGGCAAGATCGTCAAGGAACCGAAACATCTCGGCAAAGGTTGGATCGGGTTCAATTTTAGTCGCGCGCTCAAAAAGCCCACTCGGGTCATTAACGACGCCGCCATGCAGGCGCTGGGGAGTCACATTCGGGGCCATATGCTTTTTCTTGGGTTGGGCACCGGTCTCGGCGCGGCCCTTGTTTGGAATAGCAACCTTTTGCCGCTCGAGCTCGGTGATCTGCCCTACCGCGAACATCGCAAAATTGAAGACTGGCTCGGCATAGACGGGCTTGAGCGGCTTGGCGAAAAAGCGTGGCGCAAGGAAGTGCTTTACTGTATCAAGCAGCTGAAACTTTCTTTCGTCGCCGATACGGTTGTCCTCGGTGGCGGCAACGTGAAAAAGATGAAGCGATTGCCTCGCGGCGTGAAGAAAGGCGACAACCGCAATGCATTTCTTGGTGGTTGTCGGTTGTGGGAAACAGCTCGCAAAACAGGAAAACCGCGTTGGCGAATTTTGTAGTTGGTGGCGCGCCCAGCCTGGCGGAGGTAGTCCTTCCTTCCTTCTCCTCCACAAACTTTTTTTGCCGTTCCAGATAAATTTGCCGATCATTTCTCCGTTCTTTTGATTGCGCGCGAGCACGGTTTTACCTGAATGCGGCAACTCGAAACGCCAATCTCCTGCGCCATTCCGGCATCACCAACCGGAAAGAAAAGGGGAGTGCGGCCGCGCGGGCCGGCATTGCTACCGAACGCGCGTTTTTCAGTGAAAGCGCGCCGCAATCTTATCGGCAAGGTAAGTAGCGAAATAACCGTGATAGCGTGCTTGCAGGTCGGGCCGCTGCCAGTCTTTGCCGGTAAGAATGCGACGGCAATTGGATGAGCCGCATTTGCATTCGATTTTGTAGCTGTCGTCATCCGTCACACACCAATCGTGGGTAAGTTCTTCACCGGCGCGAATATCGCGAATAGCGACGAAGGTAATATTACCGCGCAGGCCGAGGTTGGCGTCGCACGAATGGTTAGTGTAGAGCATCGAACCTTCCCGTTCCTCTTGCCTAACCGGTGCGATGAAAAAATCGTCGCCAATCTGGACCTCGACTGAGCCAAGCTTGGGCGTGACTTCGCGTTCCAGAAAATCGCGACTGACGATGTGACCGCCTTTGATCATCACTATCTCGCCTTTGGCAATATCGGCGACAGCAAATCGCCCTTTGCCGTGAATCGGACTTTGCCGCACTTCCGTTTTGGGCGAGCGCCAGGAAAAGGGAATTTCGTTCACAAGCGTCGGTTATCGCCAACGGCGACGATGCGAAAAAGGAGAATTGACCGCGACAGCACTCGAGCGTGCCGTGGAGGCAAATAGAAAAATTTGGCGGAATTGGAGACTGGGATGCCCCTCTCTATCGAAATGTGAGGGATGTGCCGCCCTGGTGAGCTCAGCGGAGAAAATAAGCATTCTGTTCCATTCGAAGACATGACCACAGGATTGGCCAATATTATTTGAATTGATCGGGTGTCGACTATCGCTCCCCGATTATGCTCGTACAATTGTTATTGCCGTGCGTTCCGCCTTCCGATAGAGCGTTGGCATGGCTAAAACACTCGCACTCTTATTCGGTGTCGTTTTTCTCTTGATCGGCATCCTCGGCTTCGTTCCCTCAGTGACGCCGAATGAAATGCTGCTCAATATCTTTCATGTTAATGCTGCGCATAACGCAGTCCATTTGCTTACCGGAGTAGTTGCCCTTTTGGCTGGCATAGCTGGCGTCGGTGCTTCGAAAATTTTCTTCAAAATCTTCGGCGTGGTTTATGGACTGGTTGCGGTCCTCGGTTTCGTCGTCGGTGATGGAATGTTGCTAGGATTTATCAGTAATAACATGGCCGACACCTGGCTCCACGTTGGGATTGCGGTGGTCTCCCTTATCGTCGGGTTCGCGCCGAGTGGCGAAGCGGCGAGAACCACGGCGTAGCGGCAAAAGGACTCGCCCCGCTGTGTGATAACCGGGAGCAGCGGCCGGAAAGTGTCCGCCGCGGCGGAAGCAGCCGTCCCGAAAATCGGACAGCTAGAAATTAAAGCCAGGCTGAGCGCGCGGTTGCTGCTGCAATGCATCAGGCGCATTGGGGTTCACTTCGCCAGGAACCGCCTCGCGCATTTTCGCTGCCTCACCCGCCTTGAATTCTTCATCCATAGCGCAACCGCCAAAGGCGACAATTCCAAAAGCGAGGAGAACGAGACGCCAGCTTTTCACGGCGAGATAAATAACCGGGGCGCTCTCGATTTCCAGCGGAGATAAAAGGGTTCTCCTAAACTGCACTCGTGGTCGCTGGCCCCGACGGACGACTCTGCGAAGCCGGGCTCACGCAGTTCGACCCTCCAAGATCGGGGGCGCGGAAATCGTTTCGTTGCTGGCACAGTAGATTTCGAAAAGGGCACTACTGATTTCGGCCAGACGTTTTTGGATCAACGTGAGGTACTGATGCAGGCCGTATTCGAAGATATCGCCGACGGTAGCGAAATCGAGATCGTAACGCAGGCGGCCGGAAAGACGTTCTGTTTCATTGGCGTAATTCGTCTCCGGAGAGCCCGAGATGCGATGGAGGGCGGCATCAAGAGAGTCGACGCTGAAGCGGATGGACCGGGGAAATTCGGGATGGGTGATCAAAAACTCCGCCACCTTCCAGGGCGCGACCTGTCCAACGTAAATCTTGCGGTAGGCCTCAAGCGCGCTGCACGATTTCAAGACCGACATCCATTGGACGGTATCGATGTTGCCACCGACTTTTTCTCCCGAAGGCAAAAGGAGATGATATTTGACGTCGAGAATGCGCGAGGTGTTGTCGGCGCGTTCGAGAAATCTTCCGATACGAATGAAATCCCAGCCTTCGCTATGCGTCATGGTCGCATCGACAATTCCCTGGACCAAATGTGAGCCGGTAATAATGCGGCGAAAGAATTCGTACGGACTCAAACGCAGCATCTTTTTCCCGGTCTCGCCTTTGATGAAAAGGTAGAGACGATTGATCTGTTCCCACATTTCGCTTGAGATTTGTTCGCGCACGGTCCGCGCGTCTTCGCGGGCAGTGGCCAGACAGGCGTAAACTGAGTTGGGGTTCTGGCGTTGCAGACAGATGAAATCGACCGCCGCCTCGCCATCGGGGTTTTGATAGAGCGAGGTGAAGAGTTCGTTTTCCTCAAGCGAACTGATGATCGGGTTCCATTGCTGCTGAGTGTCGGGATCGCGCGTGTTTTCGAGATCGAGGAGCAATTGCAAATTTACGTCGGCGATGCGGGCATTATTTTCCGCACGCTCGATGTAGCGGCTCATCCAGAAAAGGGAATCAGCGACGCGACTAAGCATACCAAGGTGGAGTAAGGGAGCAATGGAGTAGTGGAGCAATGGAAGAGACGATTCGTCGCATTGGCATTACTCCATCACTCCATCTCCTCTTCGAGCACCCAGGTATCCTTGCTCCCGCCACCTTGCGATGAATTCACCACCAATGACCCTTCGCACAATGCCACCCGGGTGAGCGCGCCGGGAATGATTTTAATCTTCTCTCCGGATAAGATGTAGGGGCGCAAATCAACGTGTCGCCCACGGATCACGCCCTCATCGAATGCAGGCGAACGCGAGAGCGGAATGATGGGCTGGGCAATGTAATTGCGCGGTTCCTTTCGTATACGCTGCCGAAATTTGTCGCGCTCCGCTGCGGTGGAATGTGAGCCGACCAGCATGCCATAGCCACCGCTTTCGTTGGCTGCCTTGACGACAAGCTTTTCCAGATTCTCCAAAATGAATGCGCGATCGGTATCGTCCGCCGCCAGATAGGTATCGACGTTCGGCAGAATCGCGTCCTGATCGAGGTAGTAGCGGATCATTTTCGGCACGAAGTGATAGATAACTTTGTCGTCCGCGATGCCGGTACCGATGGAATTGGCCAGACTGACGTTTCCCTTGCGATAGGCATCGACTAATCCAGGAACGCCAAGTCCGGAATCTTTCCGAAAGACCTTGGGATCGAGAAAATCGTCATTAATCCGGCGATAAATAACGTCTACCGGTTGCAAACCCTTGTCGTGCGCATGAAAATTTTCCCATCGCGGGCAATGAGATCGCGCCCCTCCACAATTTCGATTCCCATGGAGCGCGCGAGGAACGAATGCTCGTAATAGGCGGAGTTGTAGATGCCTGGCGTGAGAAGTACTACGGTGGGATTCGCTTTCCCTGCCGCCGCGATGTAACGCAGAACATTGAGCAGCTCCTGGCTGTAATCTTCCACTGGCCGGACACGGTGTTGCGCGAACAGATTTGGAAAAACCCGGCGCATGACCTGGCGGTTTTGGACGACATAGGAAACGCCGGATGGGCAGCGCGCATTGTCCTCCAGGACGAGAAAATTACCGTCGCGATCGCGGACCAGATCGGTGCCGCAAATGTGGATGTAGATATTCTGCGGCACATTGAAATGCATGAATTCCGGTCGGAAGTGTGCCGCCTTCCAGACGTAATCTTTTGGAATCACGCCATCGCGCAGAATGGATTGACCGTGATAGATGTCGTGCAGAAAAAGATTGAGCGCGGTGATTCGCTGCTCCAGACCGCGCTCGATCTTTTTCCATTCCTCGCCCGAAATGATTCGCGGGATGAGATCGAATGGAAAAATCCGCTCGGTACCCTGAGCGTCGCTGTAAACCGTGAAGGTGACGCCTTGGCGTAAGAGAGTGAGCTCGGCCAGATCACGTTTGCGATCGAATTCTCCTTCCGTCAGCTCGGTAAAACGTTGCAGCAGCCTCTCATAATGGATCCTGGCCTGGCCTGGCGCGGCAAACATCTCGTCGTAAAATTCGCCCGTATCGTAATTGGCGAAGAATTCGGTCACGAATTCAGTGTGTCGCTGCCTCTACGCCGCGCAAACAAAAAGGAATGGGTTGCCGCTATGATCCGGCACGCGGCACGCGAAGTGGTGGCTCGAGTGCGCTTTTGCCGGTGTGCGCCAGAACTTCCCGCAAAAATGGCGCGGTTCGGCTCACCCGGATATCGACAATGTAATCTGCTTCCGCAATTACGCTGAGGTTGTGCTCAATCACGATGACGGTATGACCGTCATCTACCAGCCGATGCAGCAAGTTCAGCAGCAATTCCACGTCGGCCATGTGTAAGCCAATCGTCGGTTCCTCCAATAGATAAAGCGTCGATTTCGGCTTGCGCATTTTACGGATCCGCTCGTGTTGCACGCGACCGATCCCGCGGGTTAGCTCAGTCGCTAGCTTCAGCCGTTGCGCTTCGCCGCCGCTCAAAGTCGGGCTCGGTTGCCCCAGCTTTAGATAACCAAGTCCGGTATCGACAAGCAGCGAAAGCGATCGCGCGACCTTGGGGTTGGTTTTGAAAAATTGGGCCGCTTCTTCGATCGTCATTTCCATCACGTCTCCGATCGATTTTTCATGATAAAGAACTTCGAGCGTCTGGGCGTTGTAGCGTTTTCCGCCGCAATCTTCACAAGGCACGTAAGTACTCGGCAAAAAATTCATCTCCAATTTGATCATGCCCTGGCCTTTGCACGACTCGCAACGTCCCCCCTCGGCGTTGAAGGAGAACCGGCTCGGGCTGTACCCGCGCATGCGCGCAACCGGAACCTGCGCGTAAAGATTGCGAATCTCATCGAAGACCTTGATGTAGGTTGCCGGGGTCGAGCGTGAAGTTTTCCCGATGGGTGATTGATCCACTTCATAAACCGCATCGATCGAGTCGATCCCGCGAATTTGATTCTGGGGAGCACACGCGCCTCGCGTGTTCTTTTCGGCGCCCTCGCCGAAAAGCTCTTTTTGTCTCGAAGAGGATCGCGGTGAGGCGCCGCGATCAGCACGCGAGGCGCGTGCGCTCCCCAGAACAGCCCGAACGAGTGGCAAGAGCACGTCATGCATTAAGGTGGATTTGCCGCTGCCGGAAATTCCGGTGATGAGCGACAAGCGACCGACAGGAAATTTAACCTCGATGTTTTTCAGATTGTTCGCTCGCGCATTCATGATCTCGACCCAACCCGCAACGTCACGCAGGCTTCGCCGTGATTTGCGAATGGGATGACAAAGCGGCGTTTTTAGACAACGTCCAGTCTCGGAATTTTTCGCGCGCTCGATCTCGCGCAGCGATCCTCTGGCAACGACTTCGCCGCCGTGAATTCCGGCACGCGGGCCGAGATCGATGATGTGATCGGCGCGACGCATGGTTGCTTCGTCGTGCTCAACAATGACGAGCGAGTTTCCTTTTGCGCGCAATGCCGCCAGCGTCTCGAGTAGCCGCACGTTATCGCGCGGATGCAAACCAATCGTCGGTTCATCCAGCACGTAGAGAACGCCGCGCAAATTCGAGCCGAGCTGCGCCGCCAGGCGAATCCGCTGAGATTCACCTCCACTTAAAGTCTTGGCCGATCGACCCAACGACAAATAGCCGAGACCGACATTGTCCATGAATCGAAGCCGCTGCACGATTTCCGGAATCAATTCGCTCGCGATGGTTTTTTGTTTGCCGCTAAATTTTAGTCGCCCGATCTGTTTCGCGGCGGCGGCGGCCGAAAGCGCCGTGAAATTGTCGATTGCCATGTTTTGCACGCGCACGTGACGTGCGATCGCGTTCAGACGCGAGCCATGGCAAGCCGGGCAGATCTGCGCTTCACTTTCTTCGATCCATTCCGATTCACGTTCGGCGGCAAGTTCATTTTCGAGGACGGATTCGCCATTCTCGCTTTCACCGACTTGCAGCGATTGGTTCCAGATTTCGCCGAAGCCGCCGCATTCTTGGCAGGCCCCGTGTGGCGAATTGAATGAGAACAATCGCGGATCGAGTTCTTCGAAGGCGCGTCCGCAACCCGGACAACTCATCTCCGTGCTCATGATCGTGAGTCGATTCTTCGCATCGATGAGACGGGCGGTACCGCGGCCAATCTCGAGCGCGCGCTGGCTGAGATTGCGCGCCTTGGCGATCCGCTTCTTGTCGATCACGCCGACAACGACATCGATGGTGTGCTCCTTGAAACGCTCAAGCCGGCGAAACTGCCCCACCGAAACGAACTGCCCGTCGACGAAAAGGGTGTCGAATCCGTTGCGCTCGGCCCAACGCGCGACATCGGTATGAAACCCCTTGCGCGCTTTCACCAGCGGCGCCAGCACCTTCAGTGGGCCACGGCGGGCCGCCGCTTCCACTTGTTTAACGATCGCAGCCAGCGTTTGTTTTTCGACTGGCAGATCGCAACCCGGGCAGAATTGAGTGCCGGTTTTCGCGAAGAGCAACCGCAGGAAATGATAAACTTCCGTCACCGTCGCGACTGTTGATTTCCCGCCACCACGCGTGACACGCTGCTCAATCGCAACGCTCGGCGGCAACCCCTCGACCAGATCGACGTCCGGTTTTTCCAGCTGCTCGACGAATTGTCGGGCATAAGGCGACATGCTGTCGAGAAAGCGGCGCTGGCCTTCCGAGAACAATATGTCGAAAGCGAGCGTGGATTTTCCTGACCCGCTCAGGCCGGTGATCACAACCAGCTGGTCGCGCGGAATCGCGACGTCGACGTTTTTCAAATTATGCTCGCGCGCGCCATGAATTTGGATGGCGCCGTTTGCAATATTTTGTCTGGAGAGCGCGAGCATTCTGCCGGACGGCTCTTCCGCGACGCGTAACGCAAATTCCTCCCCGTCATCCTGAGCGTAGCGAAGCGGAGTCGCAGGATCCCGTTGCGTAACCTTAAAGCCATCGCCACGGGATCCTTCGACTGCGCCCGGGATGACGCTCCTCAAGAACCTTCCCGTATGCGAGCACTCAACCTTCGCAATCTGTTCTGGTGTTCCAACGGCAACAACTTCACCGCCCTCCTCGCCCGCTTCGGGTCCGAGATCGATAATCCAGTCGGCGCATTTAAGCACTTCGAGATTATGCTCGATCACAACCAGCGAATGGCCGGCGTCGATTAATCGTTGGAACAATTGCAACAGAATCGCGACATCATCGAAATGCAGCCCGGTGGTTGGTTCGTCGAAGATAAAAAGATTGCCGTGCGGAGGGACGAGCTTCCGCTCGTCCGTGGACGCGGTCCGAGCCGGACTGGCATTAAAGGGCGTCCCTCCGGTTTCAGCAAGGTGACGAACGAGTTTTAGACGTTGCGATTCGCCCCCCGACAAAGTGTTAAGGGGTTGGCCGAGTCTCAAATACCCTAGCCCGACTTCTTCCAGGATTTCCAGGGGATCGGATAATCTTTCGCGCTCGCTGATCTGGGCGAACCAGGCGGCTGCTTCTGTCACGGTGAGCTCGAGCACATCATGAATCGATTTTCCCTGTAGCCGAATTTTGAGCACGTGCGGCTGGAAGCGTTTGCCTTCGCATTCCGCGCACCGGACATAGAGGTCGCTCAAAAACTGCATCTCGATTTTCTCGAAACCAGTGCCGTTGCAACGCTCGCACCGGCCGGCCCCGGAATTGAACGAAAAAGCGCTCGCGGTCAGTCCTTGCGCCTGCGCTTGCGGCAAGGCCGCGAACAGTTCGCGCACGCGATCATAAAGCCCAAGATACAAGATCGGGGTCGAACGCGGCGTGCGCGCCAGCGGCGATTGATCGACCATGACGATTTCGTCGAATCGATGTGTGCCAGTCACTGCCCGACATGCGCCCGGTTCGTGCTCGCTTGGCTGGCCCTTGGCTCGCAAAAGATTTCGATACAACACATCCTGAATCAGGGTCGATTTTCCCGAACCCGACACGCCCGTAATGGCGGTAAAAACTCCCAGTGGAATCTCGACATCGACGTGCTTGAGATTGTGCTCAGTCGCGCCCGTGATTTTGATAACGGATGAAAACTTCCTCCGCGATTTTGGAATCGGGATAGATTTGCGACCGGTAAGGTAATCGCGCGTGAGTGATTGGTGGATCGGCCGCTCTGCGGAAGATGTTAACCCCGAAACCGCGAAGCGGCCCTTTTTTGATCGCTCCGCGATTGTGTTTGGCATCGCCCGCGGAGCGGCCGATCCACCTACAAATTCCTCGAGCCCACCGCTCCACACCAGTTCGCCGCCGCGTTCGCCGCGACCGGGGCCGATGTCGATCAAGTTGTCGGCTGCGCGGATGATTTGCTCATCGTGCTCGACCACGAGCAGGGTATTGCCTTTATCGCGCAGGTTGTGCATCACTCGCACGAGCCGCCCGACGTCGCGGGGATGCAATCCGACGCTGGGTTCGTCCATGACGAAGAGTGTGTTCACGAGCGATGCGCCGAGACAGGTGGTTAGATTGACCCGCTGCATCTCGCCGCCGCTCAGGGTGCGAGTAGACCGATCGAGGGTGAGATAACCGACGCCGACTTCGCAAAGATACCGCAGTCGCGCACAAATTTCGTTGCGAAGCATTTCCGCGGTGCTGTCACCCGGCGCGATTTCGATGTCAGCCAGTAAATCGCGCGCGTCAGAAATCGGGAGGGCGGCCCTCCGGTTGATAGCGTCCGCCCTCACAGCTTGGACACTTCACATAAGCACGATAGCGACTGAGCAGGACGCGGACGTGCATTTTGTAAGTCTTCGATTCGAGCCAGCGAAAGAAACCGCGGACTCCGTACCAGCGATCGTTCTCGTAATCGTCATCGGTGTATTCGCCCCCACGTTTCTCACCGTTAATGACAAAATCCTGATCGGCCTTGGACAGTTCGTTGAAAGGCGTATGCACATCGATCTCCTCGCGAGCACACGCCCGCAGCAGATCCTTTTGGGATTCGCCCATTTCCTGCCCGCGAAAAACGCGCACCACCCCTTGTCCGATCGAGAGCGATCGGTCCGGAATCGCGCGATTCAGATCAATCGCGATGGTGCGACCGAACCCACGGCATTCCGGGCAGGCGCCAAGCGGATTATTGAAGCTGAAAAGCCCCGACGTAGGAGGGCGGATGTCGAGGTCGCAATGCGCGCAATGCCAGCCGGTGGAGAATGGGTGCTCGTTACCGGTAGCGGCGGCCGTGTCGGCCGCAGTTTTCGAAATTGCAGGCGACATGTCTGGCTCCGCAGGAAACGAAATGACGTTGATTTTGCCCTTACCGAAACGAAGCGCTGTCTCGATGGCCTCAGTTAAGCGCGCACGATTTTCTTCGCTGACGACGATGCGGTCCTGGATGACTTGAACGCGCGCCCCCAGGCGCTCGAGTTTTGCGTCGCTATCTACGCGAATGATTTTGTTGTTCAGCCAAACACGCAGGTAGCCTTGTTGCTGGAGAAACTGGAAAAAGTCACGCGGTTTGGCCTTCGCCGGAACACCGACCCAGAAGGTGATGAGAATAGTTCTGCCGTTCTTGCGCTGGTCATCCTGAGCCCCGAATGCTTTCGGGGTCGAAGGAGCCCGTTGCGTTACCTTTGAGGTTTCGCCTCGCGATCCCTCGATCCCGCGCCCGCGGGACTCGGGATGATCGCCGAAAAGCCCGAGCACCTGATCCGCGATCGACGTCGCCGTTTCCGGGCGAATTTCGCGGCCGCAGCTTGGACAGAACGCGCCCGCGGTGCGAGCCCAGAACAATTTCAAGAAATCGTTGATCTCCGTGATGGTGCCAACGCTCGAGCGCGACGTTTTTACCAGATTCGATTGTTCGATCGCGATCGCGGGCGGAATCCCGCGAATGTCCTCGACGCGCGGTTTGTCCATGCGCTCGAGGAATTGCCGCATGTAGGGGCTAAAGGTCTCGACGTAACGGCGCTGCCCTTCGGCATAGATAGTGTCGAAGGCGAGCGAAGACTTTCCGCTCCCGCTCGGGCCGGTGACAACGGTTAATTTTCCAAGCGGGAGATCGAGATCGATGCCTTTGAGGTTGTTCTGGCGCGCGCCGCGGATTTCGACGCAGCCACGCTCAGCCGGCGCGATGACGCAATTTTTTTCTACGACCTTCGAACCCACTGGAAATTATCCGCGCTGCGACCGCGCTTCGCAAATTTTACCCGCCAAACCGCGTGTCATCCCGAACGAAGTGACGGTCCTCGCGGAAGCTGATAGGTCACGCAAAATAACTTGTATGCTTCATCCTCAGATATGCGGTCCCTCATCGTCCGTGCGATTCGGGATGATGGAATGTCTTATTTCACAAAGCGCGCTTGGAGATTTTCGCGCTGCTTCAGCAGCTCCTCCGGAACGACGCCGCCCAGTGAATCAAAAAACTTTTTGTGACCGGCAATCTCCGCCATCCATTCCTCAGCGTTCACCTTTAGAAGTTCGTGCATTTGATTAGGCGAGACGGCGCTGAGCTCATCGAGATCCAGGTCCTGCATCCGCGGAATGTGACCAATCGCCGATTCATTGGCGCCGACGCGCCCTTCGCAGCGATCAATAATCCATTTCAATACCCGCATGTTATCGCCGAAACCGGGCCACAGAAATTTGCCGTCCGAAGATTTGCGGAACCAGTTCACATGAAAAATCAAGGGCGGATTGCTCAGCCGTTTACCGGTTTCGAGCCAGTGCCGGAAATAATCGCCGATGTTGTAGCCACAAAACGGCAGCATCGCCATCGGATCGCGTCGGACTTGCCCAACCGCGCCGGTCGCGGCCGCGGTAGTTTCCGATGCCATGGTCGCGCCAATGTAGGTGCCGTGTTCCCAATTGAAGGCCTGGAATACGAGCGGCATGGTATCGCTCCGGCGTCCACCGAAAATAATCGCACTGATGGGAACGCCATGGCCGTCCTCGACATGTGAATCGAGCACGGGATTATTGCGCATCGGAGTGGCGAAGCGGCTGTTAGGATGGGCCGCTTTTTCCTTCGAATCCGGCGTCCAATCGTTGCCTCGCCAATCAATCGCGTGCTTCGGGGGCGGGCCATCCTTGCCCTCCCACCACACATCGCCGTTGTCCGTCAGCGCGACATTGGTGTAAAGCGTGTCGCGCTCGATCGATTTCATCGCATTCGGATTTGACTTGCAGCTCGTCCCCGGCACCACCCCGAAGTAGCCGTTCTCCGGATTGACCGCCCATAAGCGGCCGTCGCGAATTTGCATCCAGGCAATGTCGTCGCCGACGGTGGTGACTTTCCAGCCGGCGAAATGCTTTGGCGGAATCAGCATCGCGAAATTTGTTTTGCCGCACGCACTCGGGAAGGCAGCGGCCACGTAATGTTTTTTCCCCTCCGGCGATTCGACGCCAAGAATCAGCATGTGTTCGGCGAGCCAGCCTTGTTGACGCGCGAGGTAAGAACCGATGCGCAGCGCCAGACATTTTTTCGAAAGGAGGACGTTTCCGCCGTAACCCGAACCAACCGAGAGGATCGCGTTGTCTTGCGGAAAATGACAAATGAAGCGTCGCTCCGGATTGACATCGAGTAGCGAATGCACCCCGCGGTTCCATTCTGCTTTCGGATCGTGGCCAGGGCGGCCCCATAATATAAGGCACGACAAACATGGTGCGTCCGCGCATCGCGCCTTTGAGCAAGCCCTGCAATTTCGAATACGTCTCTGCTGGCTCGGACCAATTGTTTGTCGGTCCGGCTTCTGCCTTCGTCGGCGTGCAAATGAAGGTGAATTGCTCGACCCGTGCGACGTCGTTTGGATTCGAGCGATGCAAATACGAGCGTGGGGCTTTCTTCTCGTTCAGCTTGATCAATACCTTCTGTTTCAGCGACTCCGAGATCAGAAAATCGTTTTCGCGCTCGGATCCATCGCACCAAAAAATATTCTCGGGCTGGGTCAGGAGCTCGACTTCGTGCACCCAATCAAGCACGGCCTGATTCGCTGGTTTGTGATCGCCGATTCCGGCGGGCGGCGAAATGGCAGGCGCGGGATTGTTCATAAATGCATGCGATCCGGAGACGATGTTGATCTCATCGATCGCGCGGGGGACGAATTTCCCTCGCTTCCGCCGCTTCTCCAAGAATTTTTTCGATGGTTTGACCAGTCCGGGGCCAAGTCGGGGCGTTCGGTGGATCGGCCGCCCTTGCGCTCCGAAAAGCGTGGCCGATTATTCAGCATGTTCGGGGTGACCACTTCCGACGATTATCGACCGGTCGCGTGGATGGGTCGTTTTCCGGTAGACGTAACGACAATTCTCGTCGGCGTCCATGTTGCTCTGGCCATCGTCACTTGCCTTCTCATCGCAGCTGGCGGTGGCGGTTTGCTCGATCTCATGATGTTCGACAGTGCTCGTGTCCTGGGCAGCGGCCAAGTCTGGCGGCTCGCGACTTATGCCTTCATTCATTCGCCCATGCAATTGCTGTGGTTCGCGATCGAAATGTACATGCTTTTTGTGTTTGGCCGCGAGGTAGAAAAATTCATCGGACAACGTGCTTACATCGTTCTCTATGCGGTTTTGCTTTTCACGCCATCGTTCCTGCTGACACTTTGGGGATTTTTCGGCCGACGGACTGGACTGGCCGGATCGGTCGCGTTGCATTTCGGAATTTTTGTGGCCTTCGCGACCATTTATCCATCGGCCGAACTGCTTTTGCGGATCACAGCGAAATGGGCGGCATTGATTCTGGGCGCGATCTACACCTTGCAATTGCTGGCTTACCATTCCTGGACCGATCTGGCCGTGCTTTGGACGAGTATCGCTGCGGGATTTTGTTTTGTCCGCCTGCGGGGGGTTGGGCCAGAGTTAATCTGGTGGGAGAATTTCAAAGCCCGGTTGCAGCCGAAACCAAAGTTTAAGGTTGTCCCCAAACCCGTTCCGACGCGTCGCGAAGAAGATGACATCTCCGAGTCGGTCGATCCCATTCTCGACAAAATTGCCAGGTCCGGCATTGGCAGTCTCACTCCGGGTGAGCGACGAACGCTCGATCGTGCGCGCAATCGTTTGTTGAAAGAATCAAAATGAGGCCGCGCTGCATAAGATCTCGATGAATTCAGCCGAGGTCGGTGCCGCCAGCAAGGCCTGGCGCTGTTGCTCGTTCTGGGTGATGCGTGCCAGCTTTCCGACCAGGACAAGATAGTCGTTCAGCAATCGTTGCGGAACGGCAACGACAAAAATCAAACGAGCGCGCTCGCCCCTATCGTTCCATGGAATTCCAGCGCGGCTGCGGCCAACCGCGAGGGTGATTTGATCGACCAGTTCTGTGCGGGCATGAGGAAAGGCAACACTGTTTTCGGCCAGGGTGGAGTTTCCCCTTTCGCGGACCAGCACCTGTGCGAGAAAATCTGCGGGCTCTATTATGCTCTCCGTTTTTCCAAAAAGACCGATGATCTCGCGTAACGCCTTCGCTTGCCGGCGCGATTTTAACTGCAATGCAATCTGCCGTTCATCGAGAATATCCGCCAGCGTGATGGCCATAGAGAAAAGTTGGAATATTGAGGCGAAGCAGTTATCCAGTTAATCGAAGAACCGTGGCAACAGAAAAAACCGCGCCCATCCCGACCGACGAAGCAACCATTTCGTTGCAACGCAGCCTTTATGACCCCGGCTACGTCAATGCCATGTCGCATTTCTATCGCGGCGAGCTCGGGCGCATCATGGTCTGGCGGCAGCGCCTCGACATTACGACCAACTGGGCCATTACCAGCAGCACCGCAATCATCACCATTGCTTTTTCCAATCGCGATGTCCCCCATATCATCTTCTTCTTCAATCTCGCCATCGTTTGGGTAATGCTCTGGATCGAAAGCCGGCGTTATCGGTTTTACGATGCCTTCCGCGCCCGGGTGCGGATGCTCGAAGCGCATTTTCTCGTGCCAATGGTGATGGAAAACCGCCAGATGCTTCAGGGCGAATGGAAGAAGCTGGTCTGCGAAGACCTGATTTTGCCGTCATTCAAGATTTCGAAACTCGAAGCCATCGGGCGCCGGTTGAAACGAAATTACGTTTTCATTTTCATTCTCATCATGGTGGCATGGGTAACGAAAATTTTTCTGCACGCATCCGAACCGATCACAAGTTCGCGGGCGCTTTATCATGCCCTGCGGGTCGGTCACATTCCCTCCTGGCTGGTGGCGGGCACTTTTATCGGGACGTTTGCCTGCGTCATCAGTATCACCATTTATGTCGGCAAGAAGTCCTCTGGGGAAATCACGGAGTTCGGTGCGCATCGGTCGCTCTGGCGGATTTGAAATGTCATCCCGAGCGCAGTCGAGGGACCCGATGTGAAAGCTTAAGGTAACGCGACCGGATTCTTCGATTTTGCTCAGAATGACTGAATTTGAAAAGCTGCGCGACATCGTAGCGAAGTTGCGCAGAGCAGGCGGTTGCCCTTGGGACCGCGAACAGACCAATAGCTCTCTGGTCCCGCCGCTGCTGGAGGAAGCTTAC
>QHPM01000363.1 GCA_003219095.1 Verrucomicrobiota bacterium | reverse complement strand
CCGTAAAGTTTCTCATAGAACGCTGCTGCTTTTACAAACGTTTGGTTGTAACCATGTACAAGAATCGTCACGTGGCTTTGTTTCTCGTTCTCTGCCTGGCTATAGGTGGGAAACTTATCTGACGTGGCCACGAGTAGCTTCTGAAAGTTCGCGGAGGTAACTTTCCGCCAGTTCTTGATGTCGGTCAGCGGTTGTTTGTCGCTGACCCAATAAGTCAAGCCATCGGTGCTGACGTCAGGTCCGACGCCACCCTGACTCCGGTTGTTTATCATCCAATATTTTGGCATTTTGTTAAGTGGGTTGAACGGTTAATGCACGAGACGAATTGTCCAAAAGTCGTCTGAAAGATTGTCGGTAAGCAGGTAGGAATAGGGCATGGTGAAATAGCCTCTTTTGCCCCAGCTGGTCCCCCATGAGTTACGCACCATGAAGCGCTCGATTTTGTCGTCATAGCCGACGGCAAGAACGGCGTGCCCACCAACCACTCCTTCTCTCGGCTTGGGCATTTGAAGCACGCCTGTTCTGGCGACTTCCGCGCTCTCGAAGCCGTCATAAACTGTAAAGCCAAAAACAAACGGGAAACCGTCTGCGAGGCAGCCTTTCATCTGCGAAAGCGTCCGATCAACCCGTTGATAAGTCACGGCGCGGAATTTTTTGGCGTCTTTGTAACAAGACGGTGGCGGTTTCTGCCTCGGCTTGGCGCCAGAAGGCCAGAGGTTGGTGCTAGAATCGGCCGGAGTATCGTCATAGGTCCACTCGGTTTCCGGACAGGCGCCTTGTTTGGCCACACTTTTTATGCCGTCGCGAATCTGGGCGCCGTTATCGAGCGGTACGCTATGCTCAATACTTCGCTCGTTATAGTAAATGAAGAGGCGCGATGGGATGAAATCGCTCAGTTTTTGCTTCTTGCGATCGAACTCGATGGCCGCTGCGATTGCGTTCGCCGTGCAGGAGCCAATCTCGCCCTGATTATAAATCCGGGGACAATGCCTGCGCAGATCGGCCCTGGTGGGAAGAACACGCAGCTTTGCCAGCGGCGCGGAGTAAAGATGATCGCGGTTATCGGGAAGGTCCGGCATCCAGCCAAAACCGAAACGGCTATTTTTTGATGTTCTTTTCATTATTCACGACTTGAGAGTTGAGTTAGAAGGCGTTGGGAACGCACAGCTGAGGATTGTGATTTGATTTCTTGCCGGTAGCGGTTGGCCACTGGCTGCGTTTGAGCCTTTTACCAGATTTGGGAACTAGAGTTCAAGACTTCTTTCAAGGCGGATTCGAAGCCTCGCACAACGCGGAATTCGTATTCCTACTCGTAAGATCTAAGGCTAGGCGCTTTCCAAGTGATAGAGGCGAAAAACTTTCACTTTTCCCTCGAATCCTCTCAGGTCGTGCTCAATCAGCGGAGGAGTCGGGCTGAGTCCGGCGAGCTTGGCACGCGCACCTCCGCTCGAGCCGAACTTCATCAGGCTGCAGGAGACAGATCTGGAGCTTTGATGCGGGAGCCTCGGCTGGGACGCCACCGTCGCTCGTCTAAGAAGCGAAATTCGCAGCTAAAATCGAACACGACGCTTTGAAAGGATTGATAATTTTAATCTTGACACTTGAAAGCGATTTTCCGACAACTGCGTGCAAAAATCCCCCTCATGAACAAAAAAAGATCTAGTCGACAATCCGCGTTCTTTAACATCCGCATCTTAATCAGCTTGGTTTTTTGCCTGTTCGGTATTGTTCTGTCGCTCTTTGCCGCAGGCGTAGTGCCGAGCCTGAGCGGCGGCAGCGGCCAGTCTCAGCCTAACCAGTCAAGCAGGGCGCTTACGAAAAGTTTAACCATCGCGGCTAAGGGCATCACCCTGCGGTATCCGGAGGGTTGGTCGGTGGGTCAGCCGACTTTGAACTCATGGGTAATCGTAAACGCGCCTGCCGGCCGGCGGGAGACTGTCAAGCCGACCGTTCGAGTCTCGCCGTCGGTGGCTGGCCAGCCTTGCAGCGCGTTCAGCTCGTCAAGAGACCTCAACCAGGCAACGCCCCTCTTTTTCCGGATCGTAACATGGTGCAAATCACAACCGCGGTCGCGGCAGATAACCTGCTGGTCCGCCTCGAGGGCGATCTGCCGTCCAATGCTGATCAGCAGCTAAAGGACTTGGTGCTCGCTATTGGTCAGAGCCTCATGTTTCAGTCATTTGGTAACCCAGCGCAGATCCAAGAGGAACTGAACAAACTCCAGAGCTCGCCGAAGCGCCTCGACTCTCCCCAAGCCCGTGCTACCTCGCCAAAAGTAGCGACCAAGCGTTCTTCCAGTGCTGAAGCCCCCAGTGCCGGCGCGCCGATCTTCCCCCCAGTGCAACTTAACAACCTAGGTAACAACGGCGAACTCGAGATCGCAGTCTCCAACAATGGCACGAACATCGTGGTTGCCAAGCAAAGTGGGTTCGTCACTTCTAACGACGGCGGCCAAACCTTCCCCTTCAGTGGCAATCTCCCTGTAAACGACGGCGATAGCTCACTCGCATTCGGGCAGAGCGGGAACTTCTATCACGCGGCACTTGCATGTTTCGGGGGCAGTTGTGCTGCACCTTGTCCAGCCAACAGCAACTGCGTCGAGGTAGCCACGTCAACGACCAACGGTCAGACCTTCGGCGCTCTGGTTAATGCTGTAGTGTGTCCGAACTCGGGCACGGGAGCTTGTAGCTCCGACCAGGAACATATCGGTGCTGACAGGGTCAATCCGGCCCCCGGAGGCGATGCCGTTTACATGGCATTCAGGGATCTGAGCGGGAGCGCTAATGTTACCTGCTCGCCTGACAGTGGGGGGACATGGGCGCCCCGGCTCGCTCTTGAGGGCGGCTCTGACTTCCCCAGAGTCGCCGTTGGGAGCGACGGGTTCTTCTACGTGATATATCGGAACGGTGGCAATATTAGGATCGACAAGTTCAACGCCTGCACGACCTCGGGAGCCCAAATGACGAGGGCACCGGGCGGCTTTCCGTTCACGGTAAGCGCCTTCAACAACTTCGCCGG
>QHPM01000223.1 GCA_003219095.1 Verrucomicrobiota bacterium | reverse complement strand
ACTGCGACCTGGCACCGGAACACGTCAGCGATTTCATAACCTGGACGGCGCTTTTTGGCGTATTGCTGGGCGGGCGAATCGGCTACGTCCTTTTTTACAAACCGGAAATGCTGCGCGCACCGCTTTCGATCCTGCGGGTGTGGGAAGGCGGCATGGCCAGCCATGGAGGCATGATTGGTATTCTTGCGCTTAGTTTTTATTACGCGCGCCGGCATAAACTGCCCTGGATGAATCTGGGTGATGCGTTGGTCGTCGCTGCGCCGATCGGTTTGTTCTTTGGCCGCTGCGCGAATTTCGTTAATGGCGAGCTCTACGGCCGCGCCACAAACGTCGCTTGGGCAAGCCAATTCCCGAAAGAACTCTTGGAAGATTCGTCGGTAAAGGATCGCGCGGTTGCCGCTGCACGGACGATCGATTCCTCATTCATCGATCCTGAACAAATCATCCAAGCCGCTCGCCATAATTCGCAATTAAACGACGCGCTCCGCCGAATTCTGACCCCACGTCATCCCTCACAGCTTTACGAAGCCTTCTTCGAAGGCGTCGTCCTTTTCGCGATCTTGTGGTTCGTGCGCACACGAATGCGACAGCCCAACGGCGTGCTCACCGGATTATTTTTTATCTTTTATGCAATCTTCCGCATCATCTGCGAATATTTTCGCGAACCGGATGCGCCGCTCGTCGGCGCCTTCAGCCGTGGACAATTTTTTTCCTTTTTCTTGATTGCGATCGGGATCGCGTTTGTCGCAGTCGCAAAATTGCGCCCCACATTTCCAAAAAACGCTCCATAGCTGTCATCCCGAGTCGCGCAGACGGCGAGGGACCTCACGAGCGAAGGGTACGCCCTTCGAGCAACGAGAGATCCTTCGCCGTCTTCGCGGCTCAGGACGACACGCACAATGCGTGCGCTTGGCTTCGTTGTGAAAACATCAGGCTAACGTTCGTGGCACCCTCGGGCGATGCTCGGGATGACCTTTCGCTTTTTTCGAAACACGTTATTAATTAGTTCAACTTGTCACCGATTGTGTTCTCGAAATTCCTCGCGAGCGGTGGACTCCTTTTCGCCTTTGAACATTCCACCGTCGCGGGAAAGATCGTCCTCCTGACTCTCGCCATCGGCTCGATCTTCAGCTGGTCGGTCATGATCACAAAAATGCGGGTGATCCAATTCGCCCGAAAACAGACGGCGCGCTTTCTCGAAGCGTTCCGACAGGATCGACAGCCACTGCGTCTGTTCGAGCGAAATGCGCGCTTTGCCGGTGCACCCATCTTCAATGTTTATCGCGCCGGTTGTCAGGAACTCGCCTTCCATCTGCTCGGCTCTGCCGAAGTAGACGAGACGTTTCGCGCCCGTCTCGGTATTGCGGACAAAATCACCCCGGCGCAAATGAATGCCGTCCGCGCGGCGATGGAACGCGCGGTTGGCGAAACCGCACTCGAACTCGAGTCGCAAATGATTCTGCTCGCGACGGCCGTCAGTGGTGCGCCTTTTCTCGGTTTGCTCGGCACGGTTTGGGGCGTGATGGATACCTTCACCGATGTCGCCGTCGCCGGTTCTCCGAATCTGGCAACGATGGCGCCCGGCGTCTCAGGTGCACTGATCACCACGGTGACCGCGCTCTGCGTCGCGATTCCGGCAATGTTCGGTTACAATTTTCTGGTTACGAGCATTCGCGGAATGATCGTGCAAATGGATAACTTTGCCGCCGAACTCGCGTCCGAATTCGAGCATAAATACGTCGAGCACAATTTGCGAGCGATGGAGTTGGCGCGATGAAGCGCTATTCTAACCGCAGCAATTTCTCGACCCTGAGCGAGATCAACGTCACCCCATTGCTCGATCTCGCGTTTGTGCTGCTCATTATTTTTATGATCACCACACCGTTGCTCGAAAACAGCGTGAACCTTGTCATTCCCTCGAGCAGCGCGGCCAATGCGCCCATTAGCAAGACACAAGTCCAGACGATTTCGATCGATCGTGACGAAACGATCAGGATGAACAATGAAATTGTTGACGCTGATTCACTACCGGCCCGTCTCCTGGAGTTGAAGCGTGCCAACCCCGATGTTGCCATCGTGATCCGGCCCGACCGTGAATTGCCGGTGCAGAAATTAGTAACGCTGATGGATTGATTGCAACGCGCGCAGATCACGAGAGTCGGTATCGCGACAAAAGCGGAATCGAAATAGTAATGCGACTTAACGCGCGTTTCTGGCGAAACGTCACATTAATTGCTCTTGTCCACCTCGTGGCTTTGATCGCACTTTTGCGATGGGCCGGCGTTTCGAAAATCGCCAGCGCCCAGGAGATCACGTGGCTGAATGCGGGCGGGGAAGCAAGCGTGACCGCGGACGCTCGCACGACAGAAGCGACGCCGACGCCCGAGTCAGAACGCACGCCCTCTCCCCCGGGAGAAAATCAACCGGCCTCCGCGCCGGCGAAGAGCGAAATCCAAATTCCTGCCGAAACTCCACATCCAACTCCATCGCCGAGCACGCTCCCGAAGGCTTCGCCAAAGTCTTCTCCTAAACCGAGCCCTGGGAAAAAAGCCTCACCCAAACCGAGCGCCACCCCTGAGAAAAAGAAATCACACCCTGCCGCGACGCCAACGAAGGAAAAGGAAAACGCCAAGAAGTTAGCCGCAAAGAAAGCGGAACCTAAGAAATCCGAAAGTAAGTCGAGGGAGAATACTGCAAAGAACGGCAGCGGGACCGCTGGTGGACAGACAGGCGGCAATGCCAGCCCAGCCAATCCAAGTTGGTACGGCGACATGTTGCACGACCGCTTTTATCGAGAATGGGCGCAGCCAACCACGGTGGTCGCGGGCGGGGCAAAGCTTTCTGCATTGGCAAAAATCCGAATCGAAAAAGATGGCCGCATTTCCGACTTCAAGATTGTGCGGGCGTCCGGGAATGTCGTGGTCGATGAGTCGGTTCAAGCGGTGGGGAAAAAAGTGACACGGGTAGATGCGCTTCCGGCCGGAATTGGAAATGCCGGGCACTACGATGTGAACATCAATTTTGCGTTGAATTCGAAATAGGGTAGAGCGCATTCTGCGCGCTATGTCGGAGATTCTCTCCGATACTTTCTTTCCATTGTTCAACCACTGAAGGTGCTCCGCAAAATGCGGAGCCCAGCGCGCAGCATGCGCGCGCTACTCTCGCATCGGGATCCGTCGACTTCGCTCGGGATGACGGGCGTTAGAGCAATGCAATTGCGCGGCCTTCGCGGTGTGCAACTTGGTCGAGCGTACATTGCTTTGGCGCTTTGTCGTTTCGCCACCTAACGATTTTTGTGCCGTGACGAAAGCGTTCGCCAGTGAAATGATCGTAGGCGACTTCGACCACGATTTTCGGAGCGACCGGCTCCCATTCGCCGCTGCGCTCGGTGCTCCAGCGGCTCGGACCGCCAGGGGCGTTTCCGGTGAAACCCGGTCGTTTGCGCAACGCTTCGAATTTTTTCGTCAATGCGCGCCGGTGGTCAGCCGTCTTGAAAGCAGAAGTGAATCCGACGTGATGTAACAGTCCGGCATCGTCGTGGAGACCAAGTAAGAGCGATCCGATTAATTTCGATCCGCTGGCGTAACGAAATCCGCCGACCACGCAATCGGCGGTGCGAATGTTTTTCACTTTCACCATGGCAGTGCGTTCCCCCGAGGCGTAAGGCAAATCGAGACGTTTGGCCATGACGCCGTCAAGATTGCCACCGGCTTTCTCGAACCATTTCCTGGCCTGCACCAATGAAGTGGTTGCCGGCGAAAGTTTAACCGCAGCCACCGATTTCAAATTTTTCCCGGCGAATTTCTCCAGCGCAGTCCGCCGTTCGCGCAGCGGAACTTTGAGCAGTGATTTGCCAGCGTCGTTCTCGAGCAGATCAAAAACGATTAAAGTTGCCGGATGCGCCGCCGCCAATTTTTGCACCCGACTGGCAGCGGGATGCAGGCGCAGCTGCAATTCGTCGAAGGAAAAACGGCCGCCAACATCGATGACGAGCTCGCCATCAAGGACAAATTTCTTGGCGGGCAAGTTCAGCAATACAGCCGCGATGTCAGGGAAGTAACGCGCGAGGGGCTGGCCAGATTTCGATTGCAAATAAACGTCGTTGCCACGCCGAAAAGCGAGGCAGCGGAAACCATCCCATTTCGGCTCGTACTGCCAACCGGGACCGATCGGAATTTCATCAACCGACTTTGCTTCCATCGGCAGCAGCGGAGACATGAGCACGGTTGCCAACGTATGTATTCGATCAGGCGCCCGCGCCAACAAACGCGCCGCCGTCCTGAACGAAATGAAGGATCTCACCGAAACTATCTGACCACACAAGGTATGTTGCGTGACGAAATGGGAATGGGTGAGGTCCCTCACCGTCTTCGCGGTTCGGGATGACAATCATATCGACGACTCCCTTGAATAGCGCCGGGGCTCCAGTTTCGGTGGGCGTTTGCCACTGCGAGCAGCTCCCAACACGGAAATGTAGGTCAGCTCTGTTTTATCCACCGCACAACGCAACAGCAGCCCACCACGACTCATGTCGCCGCGCCCGACAAAATCCGCTGGAAAACGCAAACGATGCTGAAAATTTTCCAGCAAAACATCGACGTATTTGGCAGTGGCGATACTGCCGAGCAGAACAACTTCGCATTTCGCGCTCAATTTACTTGCGAGCCGCCTGGCATCGCGCGCGAGCGGTTCTCGGTAACGCGGATCGCTTTCATGAATGTCGACTTCGGCGAATTCGCGCAGATCTCGCAGACTCACTCTTGTCGCGGCATCGACCAGACCGCGCGTCGGCGTAATAACGAGCACACCGGAAATTCCCTCGACCGTGCGGGCAAATGCATTGGCATAGGCAAGCTTGCCGCGAAAATAAAGTCCGCTCAGAAAGGCGAAGACTTCACCCAGCGTCGCGCGTTCGCGGCTGCGCAATCGCCGGGCGAGATCGAACTGCGCTCGCTCGCTCAAAATCATACGCGCCCGTTCGCCACCAGCGTAGGCGGGCGAAAGCAGAAAAATGCGATTGTGGACCACTTTATCCATTTCGATACCTCAAAAAAGATGCGGGATGCCGTCATCAGTCAACCGCGCTTCGGTTGCGAGTAGGCAATCGGATTCTAAGTTAGTCATATGATTAAGAGTAAACGCATCCGTCGCCCTGATATTTTGGCGGCGTCCGGAACGGCGGGACGCAGGCTAACGCCGGCATCGTCAGGCCCGGCGAGGAATGATATCGCTTTGCTCGATGAATATTCGCGCACCATCGTTAGTGCAGTTGACCGGGTCGCACCTTCGGTGGTGAACATCGAACCGCGGGCCAATGGATCGCGCGGCGGCAGCGGCTCGGGATTTCTCATCGCACCGGACGGTTTTATTCTGACCAACAGCCACGTCGTGCATGGTGCGCGCGAAATTGTGGTCAACCTTTCCGACGGCCGTGAATCTCGCGCCCACTTTGTCGGAGATGATCCCGACACCGAACTCGCCGTGATTCGCATTGATGCGGCGCAACTCTCTCACGTGCGGCTGGCCGATTCGGAGACATTGCGCGTCGGTCAGATTGCCATC
>QHPM01000222.1 GCA_003219095.1 Verrucomicrobiota bacterium | reverse complement strand
GAGTCTGCGGAGTCCCGCAAAGATTTTATCCATAAGCTTAAGGTCTGCCTCAAGGAGCTGCGCGAAACCCGACGGTGGCTCAGGCTGGTATCACGGCTCAAGAACATGAATCGAGATCCGCGTTTGGTCGCATGCCTCGCTGAAGCCGAAGAACTGATCAGAATTTTTGTCGCAAGTGTGCGGACAACTGAGCGGGGACGCAGCACGTGATGACGCCACAGAAATTACTATTCGGCGTTGGGTGTTCGGCGTTCGGCGTTGGGCGTTTCCCTTTGTTGTTTTTAATCTCGCACCCGTTCGCCGCTCAAATATTTACCGGCTTCGGCCGCGGCACGCGTTCCCTAACAACGATCTCATGAACTCGGCCTCCTTCCACGCCATTGCCAGCGTTGCTTACAAGGAGTTTCTCCACATTTATCGCGACCGACGCGTGCTGCTTTTGCTCCTCATTTTGCCGCCGCTTTTCACCCTGCTCTTCGGTCACGCTTTTGAAACGAGCGAGATCAGCGACGTCCCGGCAATGCTGATCAATCGCGACAACACCCCGCGGACGCAGCGATTCATCGATATCGTTTTGCAGAACAAAACCTTCCGCTGGCGAGAGGCCTCGCCAGAGATCACGAACGAATCCAATCTCCTCGCCAACCGCGTCCAGGCCGCGCTCGTCATCCCGCAGGGTTGGAGCGATTCGTTGAGCGCGGGAAACCCGAAGCCGCTCCCACTTTATCTCGACGGAAGCGACATCAATACAGCGTCAGCGGCAGAGGGCGCGGTCCAGAAAAGCCTGGCCGATTTCCAAATGAAAGAGCGCGATATTATTGTGGAGAACCTTCCAGAGGAAGTGATCGAGCTCGGAAAAAAATTGCCGGTGCAGATCCGCAAACAATTCGTCTCGCTGATGGAAGCGTGGTCGGCCGAGAGCAAGATTCTCTACAACCCGAAATCACGGTTCATCGATTACGTTATTCCGGGAATCATCGGACTGATTTTGCAATTGCTCACCGTCACGTTGATGGCCTGCACCATCGCACGCGAACGCGAATCCGGAACGCTTTACCAACTGATGGTCACTTCGCTTAAACGCGGCGAAATTGTGATCGGGAAAATTTTGCCCTATCTCGGGGTCTCGATTGTCCTTATCGCGGTGATCACGCTTGTAGCTGGCTTTCATTTTCACGTGCAATTCTACCAACCGCTCGCACTGATGCTGATCTGTCTGCTCTTTTTACTTTGTTCCCTTGGACTCGGCCTGCTTATCTCCGCCTTTTCCAAGACGCAGACGCAAGCGATTCAATTCTCCGTCTTCTTTTTGCTTCCGGTCTTTGTCTTGTCCGGCGCATTCGCCCCGCTCGAACAATTGCCGAAAATAATCCAAAGCCTCTCGGAGGTTTTCCCTCTGACACATTTCTGCCGCGCTTTCCGGCTGGTAAATATGTATCACGCCGGAGCAGGGTTTTACCTGGCAGATCTCATTGTGCTATTTGCCGGTGCGCTCGTCACCTTCATCGGGGCGGCATTCTTGCTCCGACGGATCGAAGAGTAACGGGTTAAGACGGCCGATTGAAGCGATCGGAACGATGCTGATTTGATTAATTGAGGAGATGAAACCCGTGATTTTTCTGAGAATTGCGAGCGTGGCCGTTGCAACTGGCTTGGGCACAATCATTGCCGCGTCGAATCAGCCGCCAAATTCGACGCCACAAGAGGTGTTCGATGGAATGCGGCAGAGTTTTCAAGCGGACAAGGCAAAAGGGGTTCACTTGCGGTATCAGTGGCAGCTCAGCGGCCCGAATGGTGGGGAATGGTGGATCGAAGTGAATGACGGCAAATTCCAAATGGGGCGGGGGAAAACCGACAACCCCGACGTTACGTTTATCACCAGCGACAACAATTGGGTTGCCCTTTCCAATGGCACGCTCGGCGGCAAATGGGCCTTTTTTACCGGCCGACTGAAAATCCACGGCAGTCAGGCCGCGGCGCGAAAGCTCGACGAAATATTCCCCTAGGGTCCGATTGCTTTCGCATCGGACTCTAAGAATACGAAGCACGAATGGCGAATGACGAATTAATGACAAAGATTGAATACTGACGAAAGAGCGCCCAGCACTCAACGCCCAATTAAGCGAGACAACGCTGGTCCGCTTACTTCGATCAAATCCGCGCAATCCGCGGTTCCATTCCGTTAGAATTTCGCTTCGGCGCTGAGCTGGAAATAGGGCGCAGGATCGGTTCTTTCGTGGACGCCGACGCGGAAGAAATCGAAGCCGCGGGTGAAGGTGTAGCCCGCGGCCGCAGTAATCTTCAAGTGGTTGATTCCGGAATATCTCACCTGCAAGCCGACGCGATCTTCGTTGTATTGCACGACCGCGTTGTGCTCGCGCAATTTGTGCAACGGCGTAAAGACATCGTCGGTGCGGAAACTCTCGTAAACCAAATTAGCGGCGATGCGAAATTGCCAATCGTCATTAAGATTGTAAACCAATGCCGGTTTCGGAAAGACACCTTCAAGCCGCAGATTGTCGGTGAAAAGCCAGATCAACCCGCCACCGGGAGCGATGATCGGGTCCTGATAGAGGGCACCACCCACGCCAATAACACCAAAGATCTTGTCTTTTTTCAGCGGGAAAGAGACAAAAAGTTTCCACGGAATGTCGAAAGCATCGCCTGTGATGCGGTTTTCAAAATAAACGCCAGGATCCAGTTCGAGTCCGGCGCCGGCGTGGTCCTTCACCACGTATTCAATCGCCAAATGCCCGTAGATGGCTTGGAGATGATTGGGCAGCCCATTATCGGTTCCGCCAAAATCGTAGCGTTCGTATTCGAAGCCAGTGCGGAAATACCATTTGCCGGTAATGAGGAAACGATGGTCGTAGCTGAAATCGTTATAGTAGGAATCGCCCTCGCCCAGCCGAGGCTCATTGTGGAAATCGCTGCGCAGGGTATAAATCGACTCCAACGAAAAGAGATCGCGAGAATTCTCCTCTTCTGGTTTCGCGGGTTGTTGCACTTCCGGTTCGGTTCCCGCAAATACGCCGGCGCCGGTGAGAACAACAAAGATGCCCGAAGCAAGTGAGACTAGCAAATTTCGTTGGAGGTGGATTTTATGCATAGCAATTGGAATAGGCAGACATGAGTGAATCGGATGTGCCAGCCGTGCTTGATGTATCGGATTCAATCCAGGTGAGCAAGTGGGGATTGTGGAAAAAGTGATTTCAGGACGTTGTCAGGTAACGCCTGCTTTAGCGCTGTAGCCATCGCCTTACTTGCAATGTGAAGCAGATTCGATACTCGATACTGGCCTGAATTTGGCGCTTTCCGCATTTCTTCCGGGATCGCTTGGTCAGGCGTTTCAACAGGGCTCAAGGCCCGGAGTTCCGAAGGCGATCCATCCACCAGAATCTCGAGCACCGGGGACTGGGGTTTGGCAAAATTTCTTTTACAAAATATTGGACGAAACAGGAACGACGCATATCTTATGCGAACTCCGTTTTTTGTGTTTAACGCCTCCCTTCCCCCTCAGAGCGGCGCGACCCTGGCAATGGTCAATCCGTTAGCCGGTGCGGACCATCAAATCGCCGGCTGGTTCCATGTCCATCTTAGCCAGGCCTTTGTGAATCTGCTGCGCGTTTTCAGTGAGCCCGGCTCAGCCCAATGGATCGGCATTGTACTCTTCCTTGCGGTGATATTGTTCGTTTGGAAACGTGCCTGGTTCGCTCTTGTCACAATAATTGTCGCGGTCCCGGGCGGCATGCTTTTAAACGAATTGCTCAAGCTCGCGGTCCATCGGCATCGTCCGTTTCTCGATGGCTGGTTCGTCGATTGGTCAGGCTACAGTTTCGCCAGCGGCCATACTATCGGAGCGACTTTGCTGTACGGTCAGCTGCTTTTGTTTTTGCTGCCGCTGATGAAATCGAAGCGCTGGCAAAGGTTGACCATTCTTTCCGCGGCGATGCTGGTGATGCTGGTTGGATTTAGCCGCATTGCTCTTGGCGCGCATTATCTCAGCGACGTCATCGCGGCGATATTTCTCGGCGTTCTTTGGCTGATGATTTGCGCGCTCTTGTTAAAGCCGATGCGACGCGGGGTGGTAGCGCCGGTCACTATGGCGGTGGAAGAGTTGCGGCCAGCGATCGCGGCTACAGTGGAAGAACGTGCTTCTGCACGTTCATTGTCCCCCATATCGTAGCGCGCAAGTTGTAGAGCGGGCGCTTCCGCCTGCCGTTGTTAGATTAGGCAACCAGGACTGGTTGCCCTACAATGTAAGTTTGCATCGTGACCAGGTCATGTCGTGTTCACGATCATGCTTCGATCCAACATGAAAACGCGCGGGAAGCTCAAACTCACCATTTACCTTCTCGGCTTTGCTGGCGCATCCCTGTTTACCATCCTGCTGGTTCGCCAAGGGGTGATGTCGGTTGGCGCTGCCGTCGCGACTGCCGGTTGGGCCATTGCCGCGATCGCGGCATTTCATTTTCTGCCCATCCTTCTCGATGCCATCGCCTGGCATGTGCTTTTCCCGAAGGCGGTTCGCCCGCGTTGGCAAAGTTTGTTTTGGATGCGCTGGATCGGCGAATCGATCAGCAATCTCATTCCTTCCGCTGCCGTTGGGGGCGATATCGTGCGCGCCCGTCTCGCCGCCATTACCGGCACTCCCATGGCCGCAGCCGCCGCGAGTGTGATTGTCGATGTCACCCTCGGCGTCGTCACCCAGATTTTATTTACGCTCCTTGGACTTGTGCTGCTTGTCGAAGCCACCGGTCGAACCAGTCTCGTCGGTCCGACTTTGGTCGGGGCCTTGATCGGGATCGTCGCCATCGCCGGTTTCTACCTTGCGCAGAAGCTCGGCATGTTCCGTTTTGTCAGCGTTATCATCACGCGTCTGGTTAAATCGCCAGAGTGGAGTTCGCTTGTGCAAGGCGGCGAAACGCTCGACCAAACTGTGCGCGAATTTTATGCACGTCGGCGAGGTGTTCTAGCATGTTGCATTTGGACAATAGTTTCGCTCATCGGCAGCTCCGGCGAAATTTTTATCGCTTTGTATGCGCTTGGCGCACACCCGACATTTCTGAATGCGCTCATTCTGCAAAGCATGGCCATGACCGTTAAATCCGCGGCTTTTCCCGTTCCCGGTCAGCTCGGGGTGCAGGAAAGCGGTTATCTCGTCGTCGGCAATCTGCTCGGCATTCCCGGAGAAACCGCCTTCGCCATATCTTTGCTCGCGCGTTTCCGCGATTTAATCGTAGGCATTCCCGGTCTCATTCTCTGGCAACTAATCGAAGGTCGGCGCTTTTTGCGTTTGCCGATGGCACGACGCAACGCCTGGAAACGCCGGTTTACTTTTGCGCTTCCGGTAAAATTGGTCCGCACGTTCCACCAGATCAACGCCAGGCCGGTCGGAACGACGAGACGTTTTTTTAACTCGCGCATGACGGCGGCATCATTGTAGGCGCGCAGAAAACAAATCGCGAACGGCAGCCATTGTCGGTTCGGGATTCTTCCTACCATATCGAGCAGGAAAACAAGCAGGTCATCGGCGTGACGGGCCACCGCCGGCAGCGATTTCCCGTGTCTAATCTCAAAATCGATCAGCCGGGCGCGCTCCGTTTTCTCGTTATAGATCACATTGGTCATCGAAGCATCGCCATGGGACCACCTATCGCCGAGCTCCTCGCTTTTGTAACAATGAGCGCGCCGATATTCAACGCCGGCTGCTTTCAACATTCGTGGCGCGAGCGTTCCTCGATTCATGTGATCCCAAAGGTTGTCGCCCGGTAATTTGTCCAACGTCACCGTACGACTGTCCGTTACCTTCGCGCGAAAACGGTCGCCGTTAAGCATCTGAAAACATCGCGCTTCCCACCGCCGCCATTCCCGCACGTCGCTCAAGTAGCGAATTGGAATGCCGGCCGCGCGAAAGTAAAAGTTGATCAAACCGGCGGCACGTTCGCCGTAAGTATTCCGACGTTTAATTACGACCCGCCGATCGCGCCGCGCCTTTTCCGTAATCGAATTAATTTTAAGCGATTCGACAAACGAAGTCGCGGCGTGCGACAGACCATCCGGAATAAGACGATCCATCAACGGTTTTCCATTTGTGAAATCAAACATTGCCCTGGTCTTCCCTTTACTGCCTTGTCCTTTGAGATTCGAACTTGAACCGGCGTTCAATTGTTGCCGTCCGACACCGAAATCGTTTCGCCGGGTTTCATCACGCGCAGTTGCGCTCTGACCTCGCGCTTTTTCAGCTCGCGCGCGAATTCTTCGGGCGTACCGGTCAGCACCGGAAAGGTGCCATAGTGGATTGGCACGACGGTGCGCGGGTTCACCGCTTTAACCGCGTCAGCCGCACGAATCGGTCCCATAGTGAAATGATCGCCGATGCAAACCAGCATGATATCGATCTGGTTGTAATCGGAGACGCGCGCGATGTCGGAAAAGAATGCGGTGTCGCCGGTGTGATAAATGGTTGGACCATTGGTAAGGCTGATAAGCAATCCGCTCGGGTTGCCGGCGTAAATCGGCGGCGACGTCTCGTCCTTCGCCACGCCCGATCCATGCCACGCCGGCACAAAACAAACCGTCGCATCACCCTGGAGGAGACTGAGTTTCCCACCGAAAGCACCGGTTGTTTCATTGTCGGCCTGTTCCGCCGGATAGCCGAGAGCAAGTTTCATCGCCTCGGCAAGATCGTAAGTGGAAACGAGCTTCGCGCCGGTGCGCTTTCCGATTTCGACCGCATTTCCGACGTGATCGCCGTGACCGTGCGTCAACAAAATCAAATCCACGCGTTTGAGGGCGGCCAATTCTTCTTTGCCCTTGTCGAGGATCGGATTGGTGAGCCAGGGATCGACCAGCAAAACGTTGCCGGCCGGCGTGACGATTTTAAATGCGGAATGTCCATACCAGGTGAGTTGAGTGTTCGCCATGTCGATGACGAAATCGAAAAGACGCTCTCCAGCAAGAGGAATGACCGGAGGAAGAAAATGACGAATGACGAATGACGAAGGACGAAGGAATGACGAAACTCTGAATGACGAGTGCTAATCTTCTTTGCCGGCGGTTTTTGGCATTTGTCATTAACTCGTCATTCGTGTTTCGTCATTTAACATCAGCACATGAATCATGAAGACGCGCACTGCCATCTTTCCGCCAGCGACAAACGTTTGGCGACGCTCATCGCACGCTCGCATCGCTACAGTATTGAGCCGAACCTAAATGTGCGTCCGTTCGATGCACTGGCCGAGTCGATTGCCTACCAGCAATTGAGCGGGAAGGCGGCGGCGACAATTTGGAAACGCGTGCGCGCTATTTTCCCCAAAAGAAAATTTCTCGATCCCAAACTTGTCCTGGAAACGCCGGATGAAAAATTACGCGCTGCTGGCTTGTCGCGCAGCAAAGTTGCGGCTTTCAAAGATCTCGCCGCCAAAACAATCGAGGGCACCGTGCCAACGGGCCGCGCGATGGCCAAAATGACCGACGACGAAATTATCGAGTGTTTGATTCAGGTGCGTGGGATCGGGCGCTGGACCGCGGAAATGCTGTTGCTCTTCGATCTGGGAAGGCCCGATGTCTGGCCAGTGCACGACTACGGGGTGCGCAAAGGGTTCGCGAAGATTTTCGGCAAACGAAAACTGCCGACGCCGAAACAGATGGACAAGCATGGACGAAAGTTTGTGCCATATCGTTCCGCTTTGGCCTGGTATTGTTGGCGGGCGCTGGATGACGCGGAGAAAAAGTTAAAAGGGTAGCGCGGGCATTCTGCCCGCGCTACTTCCGCGCTTGATACCAGCGCCGCTACCACGTACAACCGGACGCTATGGCTACCTTTCATATCAATCGCAGCGGCACGAATCTGGGAACATCTTCAGAAGATGAAGTGCGCGAAGGTTTGCGCAGCGGAAAATTCGTCGGCACGGATCTCGGCTGGCGCGAAGGGATGGCAACCTGGCAGCCGCTTGCGCAAATTTCCGAATTCGCGCAGGAGACAGCGCCCGGCGGCGTCCCGAGCCCACAACCGCAATTCACCGCTGCCGGTGCAATTACCCCGACAACAACAATCGCGCCGCGCACCGGCCTTCCATGGGATGATCGGCAGCAACGCGGAATCTTGCGCGCCTTTTTCGATACCTTGGTCATGGTTTTGACGAAACCGGCCGAAGCATTCACCGCAATGAAGCGCGAAGGCGGCCTGGGGGAGCCGCTCATTTATGCCATCATCGGCGGCAGCGTAGGCGGCGTGATCTATTTCCTGTACAACTTTTTGCTGGGCTCGGCCCAAGTGTTTGGCAGCCACAAAAACCCAATGATGCAGATGATGGGTGGGGGAATACGACCGTTGTTTTTTATTATTCTCGTGCCCTTGTTCGTCACCATCGGCACGTTCATCGGATCCGGCATTT
>QHPM01000221.1:5400-7670 GCA_003219095.1 Verrucomicrobiota bacterium | reverse complement strand
TAAAAGATTCTTCGGCCACGACCGACGATTACAGATTTGCTGGCACACGCCCACCCTACACCAAGCTTTGCGGGCGACACGCCCACCCTACACTTATGGCTCGACTGGCGCGGTGCCGATCGGGGATGGCGTTGGGGTTTGCAGTGGAGCGGAATGTTCCGCCGGCCGCACAGAATACAACATATCGAGTGACAAGGTTGGCGGAGCCACCGGATTCAGTGCCGATTCTTTCTCCGGTGCAGCGCTGCCGGTCTTTTGCCGGCGATAATCCGCCATCACAAGCGGAGGCTTCTTGGTGTTAGCGAGCGCGCGAAAGTTATCGATCCCAGCGCAGATGGCATCAGCTAATCTTTTTCGCCACTCCGGATTTGCAATCAATCGGCTTTCGCCGCGCTCAGTCAGAAAGCCGCCTTCCACCAGCACAGCTGGAATTTTCGTTAAGCGCAAGACGGCGAAGCGGGCGCGTTTCATTCCGCGATCGAATTCGCCAATCTGCCCCAGCAGCGAATGATAAATGCAACTGGAAAGCTCGACGCTGGCGGCATCGGCTTCGGTCCCATTTTGAATATTTATGGAGGCAAGAGTAAGACCGTCCTCATAAGTGGAAGGCGCACCGCGCGGGGTGAGCGAATAAATTTCGAAGCCAGTCGCGATTGGATCGCGATCGGTGGCGTTGAAGTGCAGGCTAACGAAAATTGAATCGTGGGTGGAGTTAGCGATTCTGGCGCGCAATTCCAATGGCACAAAAACATCGCTTTCGCGGGTCATGATCACGCGAAAACCCTTCGCCTGCAGCAACGGGCGAAGCAGCCGTGCCAGATCAAGGGCGTAATCCTTTTCGTAGCCATACCCGCTGATCGCGCCCTTATCGAAGCCGCCGTGACCAGGATCGAGCACAACTGTTTGCACGCGGCCAAGTTTTTGCACCATGTTCGGGCGCAACTGTGGTTCGAGCGTGTTGGCGAGATCGATGCGCGAGACGACGATTTTTCCATCGTGGACGAACACCGGGTAGCTTAGCCAGTTGCGCACGCCGTTGAGCAACATTTCCCGGCTTTCGATGTGAAATTGCATTTCATTCTTGCCGTTGTTCAAATCGACATTTTTCCCGTTGATCGTTGGATTGGGAAAACCATAGAACCTCGCGACATTATCGACGCTGAGAAAATCGCGGCCGTTGATTTTGATGACCTGCCACTCGACCGCCGCAAGCAGCGGGCTAACGAGAAAACAGCCGCCGATCGCGCACAAAATGAGACGACGTAAGTTCATCATCCGAAAAAGGCTGCAGGATGAATGCCATCGTTTTCGCCGGACGTCGGCTCATCTGACCCTGGCATGCGCATTTCTAAGCAATAGTTATGGGAGTTGTTTTCCCTGTCCGCTTTCGTGTTTTAATACTAATCGCATTTTCATCGATCTTCGCGCGGTCTTTTGCCGCCAAGAGATCGGCGCGGGAGGTGGGCTCCCGTTGGACAATAGCCGCATTTTCGCCTTTCGTGCCGAATGCCGAACATCTCGCGGTTTCTACAAGACTTTTCGCCCCCGACAACGTGTGTTTGGTCGGTGTTCATGTTAGGGATTTGAGGCGATCCATCCAACCAACGGATCATGTCCCTTCTGTTTATTTACCCCCGGTGTTACCGAAGAATTGCCCTGACGGTAGCGCTCTCATTTCTGGCAGGTTTCGTACTTCTTCCTTCCGTGGTCGCGGAGAATCCATCCGACATGCGGCCAGCGCTGATCGGCTCGGGCAAAGACGCTCTGATAGATATGATCGATACGCAAAAGCTGAGGAAGGAGGGCCAGGGAGACGCCGCGCTGATGTTTTTTGCCACGCTGAGTCAAAAAGGACATCCCGATTTGTTCAGCGCCTACCGTGTCACACCGGGAGGAGAGAAACTGAAGAACGAAGTTGTCCGCTGCCTATACAAGGCGCATTTCATCCCCGCCGTTTACAATCACACCAACGTGCCGGCAAAAATCTACGGAACCATCATCTTCCGGGTAGTCGATGGAAAACCACGCTTGAGGATTTTTCTGAATCAGGAAATGAGCGAACTGGAGCGGGAAAGCGATTTTATTGGTCCGCAGGCTGTAGCCCTTCCTGGACATGTTTACGAACGCATCAATTACCCATATGGTCCGTGGGCGAGTGAAGACAAGCCGGGGATCGTCGAAGTCAGCTTAAGCATCGACGCGTCCGGGCAGCTCAAAGATGTCCAGGTTCTCAGAGAAACACCGCCGGACCACAATTTTGGCGCACTGAT